>NZ_JBIKBQ010000091.1:0-17312 GCF_058122085.1 Luteolibacter sp.
GCGGTAGGCAAGGGTCTCGGTGTCCGCCGGGAAGGCGGCTATCACCGCCATGTGGTAGGTTTCCCCCGTGTTCTTGTCCTTCCAGTCGAGGATGTAGGTGCCGGGCTTGAGCGGATACCATTTTTTTCCGACGTAATCCCACTGCCAGGAATCGCCCTGGCCGCCGGTCCAGCCCGGTTCATCATTGATCACCTCGGGCGCGGTCACAGCGGGCTGGCTGTTGGCGGTGACGGAGACGAGCACGGCGTCGTCGGGAAGGTCGGGCGTCAACTGGGTGTCGATGGCATCCCGGCTGGAGAAATCGAGCCCCTCGCCGATGGCCAACTCGGTGCGGTAGGTGGTCCGATCGACCTCCACGGTCATGCTGCCGGGGGCCGAGACCGCCGGGATGAGGTAAGACTTCGCCACCCTGCCGCCATAGGTCGTGTTGGAGAGGGATTCCCGGGTGATCGGGTTGAAGTTGTTGATGGCGTTCGAGACCTTGTTGAGCGTGTAGCGCCGGTCCGGGGTGCGGTAGACCGTGCCGACCTCGAGCCGCTCGCCCTCGGCGAGCCAGAAGTCGAGCACCCGGCGGATCCCCGCGGCGGTCTGGGTCTGCTTAACGCTGCCGTCGAGCACGCCATCGATCTTCTTGAAAAACGGGTAGTTTTGGAAGGCGGTGAGGGCGGCCTCGGGCAGGCCGACGGCCATGACGTCGACGGTGAAGCGGAATTTCTTGTCCCACATCCAGAAGACGCGGCGGTAGTCGGCCATCACGCCCTTTTCACCGGGATCGATGTTGTGGGTGGTGCCAGTGGTGGTGTCGAGGGGATTGAAACGGAAGCCGGGAAGCACGGCCGCCGCGACCTGCGCGCCGGTCGCGGTCTCGGGAAACACCGAGCCAAACCCGGCGGTGGCGAAGGAGACATTGCCCCCTTCGGCGGAGGTGGTGGTGAAGGCCCCGAAGGCGAGCTGTTCGCGGGCGAGCGCATACAGCTTCGAGGGTGGGAGTGACTGCTGGGCGGTGCCCGACGGGGCATAGCTGAGGGCGGGACGCCGCCCGCCCACTTCGTAGGCATTGAGCTCGACGATGTGGTCTCCGGCGTCGAGGTGGAGAGACTGCTCGAAGTCGCTGGAGTCGTCCTGTTTTCCGTTGGGGTTCCAGATCCGGTTGCCGTCGATGAAGAGTTGTGCGCCATCGCCACCGCTCACTTGGAAGGTGTAGGTCCCGGCGGTGTCGGTGCGGAGCCGGGAACGCAGGGTCCATCCGTAGTAACCTGCCGGGCCGGCCGCGGGCACCGTCGCGGGCACCGTCGCGGGGTCGGGAAGTGCAAAACCGGACTGGATCGAACTGGCCTGCACCGGAAAGGACGCCGTGTCCGCGACGCTGGTGGGCGGGGTGGTTCCTTCGCGGCGCTCGATGTAAACGCCGGCCATGTCGGCGGTGGGCAGGGTGTCAAAGGGGAGCTCGAGGCCAAGGGAGGCATTCCCGGGGCCCACGAGGAGGGTGGTGCGACCGCTGCGGACTTGGTCGATGCCGAGGGTGGTTTTCCAGACGCGCAGGTTGTTGAGACCGCCCGGGAAGAAGCCGTCCGCGGTGGCGGCGCCGGTGGCGCGGGCCCCGATGGTGACCGTCTGGCTGCTGCCGGAGAAGTTCAGCGCCTGGTTGCCAGACGCCACCACCTTGCCATCGCGATAGAGGGTGATGGTGTTAGCCGTCTTGTCATTAACCGCCGCCCAGTGGTGCCAGCTGTTGTCGGTCAGCGCGGCGGGAGCCGCGACGGTGACGCCGTTGTTCGTCAGGAAGAAAGCGTTCCCGGAGGTGAAACCGGCGCGGAGCTGTGCGCCCGAGGCGGTGGAAGATCCGAGCGAGACCACATTCTGGTCCGCGGTCATCGTGACGGGATCGCGCCGGGCCCAGAACTCGATAGTGAAGGATCCGTCGCCGCCGATCAGCCCGGTGCCCGCGGAACCAGCGCGCAGGTGGTCGCCGCTGCCGGAGAGCTGGAGGAAGCGCTCCGGGGAATTGGGGGCGTTTTCGATGACATAACCCTTTGGCTGGAACTGGATGTCCAGCCCGTTGCCAGTGCCCAAGATCTGCGAATAGACCACCGAGTCAAAGTTGTAATTGAGCGGGCGGTAGTTGCGGCCGAGCGTGGGTTGGTTGGTCGAATCGGTCACGGAGGAGGCGGAGAGCCCCTGGATGGTCTCGGTGCCGGTGTTGACCTCCGCAAGGTAATCGAGTTCCCACTGCCAGTTCACCACGGTGGACTCGGTCAGCTTGACGGTGGACCCGCCCAACAGGGGCTGGCCGCCGATGGAGCCGCCCAAGAGCTTCGCCCGGTAGGCCGCCCGCAGCCGCATGTCCTCCTCGGTGCCGCTGAGCGTTTTCCGGTAGCGGTCGAGGTAGACGAATGGCGGGACGGTGAAAGTGACGGACTCGCCGGTGTGGTAGCTGCGGCGGCCACCGGAAGGGGAAACCAAGCCCGAGCCGAACTGGCTGATGACGTCGAGCGTCACGTAGGTGTCGGCCGAGATGGAGAGGTCTTTGACCCGATGGGACTGGTGCAGGGCTCCGGTCTGGGCTCCGAATCCGATGCGCCAACCCTCCGACTGTGACACCAGATACGGCACGGGGATGTCCTTGAGGATCCGCAACCCGTTCCAAGTGACGCTGACGAAGCCACCGCCCTTTTCCAGATCTCCAACGAGATCCACCTGCACCGGGACCCATTTTTCCCCGGTCGTGAGCGACTGGGGATTGCCCGATGTATCCTCCACCACGGGGTAGGCGGGCATGGCCTCGCGCGGTCGGGTGACTGAGAAGGAAACGCCCCGCTTCACGACCGAATCGTAAACCACTTCCACGGCCGGCGCGGAGTCGGGATCCCCCCCGTCATGGGTGTCGAAGGTTACGGCGAGCCCGTTCGAGATTCCATCCACCCCGATGGCTTGGTTGGCCACCAGGTCGGGGCCGAAGTTGAAGCTGAAACCGTCCGCAGGCGGGGTCGTGCCTCCGGTGGTTTGCACTTGGAACTTCACCACCATGCGGCTCACTTTCTGCCGCGGGGGGATGGACTTGAGGACCATGGTGCCGGACTGGCTATTGGTCGCCGGAGTGAGCTCCACGTAGGAAGTCCCCGCGGGCACCGTCGCACTTCCTCCCAAGTCCACCTCGCCCCCGATATCGTTGGGGAACTTTAGATCCTTGCTGAAATAGGCGTCCGGAAGACTGAGCGGTGCCGAGGTGTCCGCCTGGAGGCTGTAGCGCTGCAGGGTGATGGACACGGCGCCGTTTCCGCTCTGCACCCCGGTATTGCTGACGAGCACCGAGGCCGCTGGCCGGTTGGCAGTGCTGGCGAACACAAAGGAGCCGCCGCCGCCGCCGCCGTCGCCGGGATTCGGACCACCGCCACCGCCGCTGTAGCCACCGCCGCCGCCGCCGCCGCCGTCCTTGGTCCCAGTGGCCTGTCCGCCCTCGCCACCCCCACCCCAACCGCCGGCACCGCCGATGGAATCGCGCAAACGACCTCCAAGGTTTCCTTGGAGATACGCCCCCCCCCCAAGGCCAGATAATGTGTATCGGTATAGCGGCTTTCGCCATTTCCCAAATAGCCAGCCCCACCCGCCCCACCCGCCCCGCTGGGCGAATCACTCCCAATCCCGCCACCTTGGCCATTCTTCCCGCCAGAAGAGAAATCGCCGTTCTGGCTGGTGGCGTTGCCCGGGTTGCCGTCGTGGAGCGAGGCCGCACCACCACCGCCGCCGACGATTAACAGAAGTTCATCGTTTGACGAGGGAGCGAGCGGGGTCGCCGTGTTTTTCACCCGGACGATGGAAGAACTGCCGCCGCCACCGCCGCCGCTGGGGTTATTGCCGGCACTGGTCCCCTTTCCCCCTTGTCCGCCGACGGCGATGCGCAGTATTTCCCCTTTCGTCAACCGGACCGAGGCCTGGATCTGGGCACCCTTGCCGCCCGCGTGGCTGGCGTTGCTGGCATCACCGCCCTGCCCACCGCTGACATCGAGCAGATACCAGCCGGTGTCCGGCACCGTCCAGGTCTGGAAGGTATTGTCTTGGAAAGTGAAGCCGACCGGTTGCTGGGCAAACGCGCCTGCCGTCGCGAGGAGGCTCATCAGAAAGGCGATCAGTGGAAGGCTCATCCGGCGGACGACGCCGAAGCCGGGTGCGACTCGTTCGGTCGGGGTGATGGCAAATGATAGGTGCATGGCTGGGAAAAACATGGGAGCTTACTGGAGGGTGTCGGCGGTGGTGATGCGGCGCAGCGAGATGCCACCCTTTGAGACGATGTCCTGCCGGGCTAGACCGCGGGTGGTTTCCTGGTAGGTGCCGGTGAGGATGGTGGGATCGGGCGCCGCGTCGAAGGTGATGGAGAAGCTGCGGGAAACGGTGTAACCGGCACCGTGCTGGGGATGGAAGGCATGCCGGAAAGGATTGCTGCGATGGAACGCGTCGAGCGTGAGGGGCGACGAGGCGCCGGTTCCCATCGTGCGGCCAAGGCCGAGCTGCCCGTCCAGGGGCCAGGTCAGATAATAGGTCTCCGGCAAGTCCGGCGGACGGGACGGGCGCGTGCCGAGGGAGAAATAGGCACTCACATCCGCATCAGCCACTTCGGCTGGGCTGGCGATGCCCTGCGCCGTGGCCACCTTGCTGCGCAGCGAGGCTGAAAGATGGGCCGCGCTGAGGTCCCGCGGCAGGTCGAAGGTGACCGTTTCGAGGCGCAGCCCCACACGAGTTCCATCCGCCCGCTGCTGGACGCCGTCAAGGTAGGGAATGCGCGTTTCGTCAACCACCAGCACCTGGGTGGGAGCGATGTCCGGCGAGGCGGTTTTCGTCTGCATCAGGATGGAGCGGGGCACTAGGCGCGCCTGCCCTGCCGAGTCGACGTGGATGAAGATCTGCATCGGCAGCTCGCTGGCCGTGGCCTGCACGGGTGAGCCTGCGGTGCCTAGGCTGGTGACCGAATTGAGAATGATCTGTCCCGCCCAGAGACCTGTGAACTGGCTGGCGGGCGCGGTGGAACCCGGCGCGGCGGAAAGGTCCGCGTTGATGGCCCTCACCGGCAAATAGCGATACACGGAGCCCCCGCTCAGCGAGACGCTGACCCGGTAAAGGTGCTCGCGGAGATTGGGCCCGCTGCTCCAGTTCCGCTTCACGCCGACGGTGATCGAGCGGCTTCCTCCAGCGGTCACACTGGCCACCTGCCAGCCTGCGAAAAAATCGACGGATTGTGTCTGCCACTTCAACTCCTGGGGAACGGCTTCCAAAGCCCAAAGCTGAAGATCATTGGCACCGGAATCGGTGCCTGCCGCAGCGAGACGGGTGATGGAGATCTGGTGCGCAGCGCCGCCGCTGCCCTCAAGGTTGGAAAATGTCAGCTCACCGGGAGTCATGAGCACCGGATCGGCGGCAAGGTCCGCGGGGTTGAGCACCGCGAGGGAGCCGGGACCTGATCCAAAATTCCAAGCGCCTGAAACCGCCCCTGAGAAATCCGTCTCCACCGGCCCGCTCCAGCCATTGCCGACAAGCGTGTAGGGAACATTGACCCAGTAAGCCTGGCCGCTCTGGACCACGTCCGTTCCCTTGACCGGCTCCCACGCCCCGGTCGCCGCGTTCAGCTTCTGCACGTTTGCCGCGGCACCGAGCGGCCCGTCGACCGTGATGCCGGAACCTGCCATCAGGGCGGCGAAGGTGGGCGTGCCTTGGACACCGAAGCCGACCAGGTTGTATTCGCCCTTCGTCCAAGCGGGCCGGTAAAACACCACCTCGCCCTGCACGGTCAAAACTCCGGCCGCTTCGCCGTCCTGGACGGTGCCGGTCTTGGGTGAGACATGGACCAGATACGCGTGGTTGGCGCGGATGGCGACGTCGGCCGTCTCGCCCGATTGCGGATTCGCCGCCCAGACATCCCATCCGCCTTGGTTGAAAAGACTCTCGGGATCTGACGTGAACTCCGCGGTGCCGATTTCCCCGACCGGACTGGCGACCCGGTCCACCAAAAAGTCATTCGACTGGAACACCTGCTCGCAAGTCAAAGCCTGCCCGTCCGCAGCCACCGGCCCGACCTCCAGCCAAACGGCGTTCCATCCGTAGCGGAGTTGCAGGGTTTGGCTGAAACTGGCCGCGCATGCCAGGCCGCCGGTTTGCAACATCATCGCAGCGAGGATCAGGCTTCGAATCAGGCGGGAGAATCCAAGGACCGTGGTCATATGTGAGTAAGGAATGAGGAGAGACCGTTGAGGCGGAGGGTTCAGCAAGTGCACGGGTCGGTTAGCATCTAAAACGGAAGATGTCCGGCCCACGCGCTGGCGGCAACGTTGCCGGAAGGGTACATTCGGGGTACGCCTCCACCGCTTTCCCAGGTGCGGTCCGCTTCCAAAGCCTGCGGGACGGGAGGGGAAGTCCGCGACACGCCAGACTGGAATTTTTCAGTCTTTCAGATATCCCAGCGCCGTGGCCCGGCGGATCGCATGGCTGCGGTTGACGGCATGGAGCTTGCTGTAGATCTTCTTGATGTGGCCATGCACCGTGTTCGGGCTGATGCAGAGCTTCTCGCCGATCTCCTTGTAATAGAGGCCCTCCGCCACGTAACGGAGCAATTCAATCTCCCTCGCCGTCAGCTCCTGGTCGGGTCCCGAGCAGGGGGAGGGTGTCCTGAACTCCTCGATCAGATAGCGCGCGATGGCGGGGCTGATCGGCGCGATCCCGGCACTCGCATCGCGAACCGCCGCCAGGATTTCCTTGGTGCCGCCACCCTTCACCACGTAGCCGAAACTCCCGGCACGCAGCGCGGAAAAAAGACTTTCGCGGTCGTCGTGGATGGTGAGCACGAGGGCGATGATCGCTGGGTTTTTCGCAACGGCCTCGGCAATCAACTGGACTCCGGAGGCTCCGGGCAGGTCGAGATCCGTCAGAAGAACATCCACTTGGGACCAGTCATTGCCGAATAGCGCGTCCTCGGCGCTGCCATCGTATCCCACCAGCTGGATGTCCTCCTGTTTTGAAAACAGCTTGATGAGGCTTGCCAGCAGCCGCGCATCATCTTCGACAAGAACCAAGCGAATCATGACTGGGATTTCAACTCCATGGAGGGAGGCCGGGCCAGCATGGAATCGGGGTGTTTTCGGGGTACGGCCTCCACCGTCAGTGGTAGCGGGACCACGAAGGACAACCTGCCGCCGCCTGAATTCCGAATTCTCAAACGGCCGCCGAGCTCCTCCATCCGCCGCCGCATGTTGGCCAGCCCCCGCCCCCCACGGGAAGAATGGTTCTCCGGAAAACCCCGGCCATTGTCGCTCACCAAAACCCCGAGGCAGCGCGACCGGAACGTGACGCGGACGGACGCGCGGCTGGCCTCGGAGTGCCGCGCCAGATTGCTTATCGCCTCCTTGAGGGCCCGCATCAGGGAAAGGGCGGCAGGCAGATCCGCGATCGTTTCCACGGAGGGACGCCCGGTCGTTTTCCAATGCAGCGCGATGCACTTCGACTCCGCCAACGGCTCGGCATGGGAACGAAACTCCCTCAGGAAATCGCCCCAGTAGGTCACCCCGCTTTCCAGCGAGTTCATCAGCAGGCGCAGCTCGCGGTTCCCTTCGATGGCGAGCTGCTCGATGCTCTTCAACAGCCGGTCCACCTCCTCCCGGTCCTCCTCCTCACCCAGGTCCGCGAGCTGGGCCAAATTCGCGGTGAGCCCGCCCATCCCGTCGTGCAGGTCCCGCAGCAGGTGTTTGCGTTGGTGCATCGCCCGCTCGGCTTGAAGTTCCGCCTCGATCGCCGCGATTTCATCCCGGTCCCTCAGATGTGACTCGTGACTTGCCGTGATTTCCATCAGATGCCGCTGGTTGATCAACAACAAGGTTCCGAAGGTCCAGGACAACGACCATGCGATCGTCGCCACAAACATCGCGATTTGGGGAGTGCCCGAATCAAACAGATCGCCGGCCTCACCCCGCATCGCAAGGGCCAGGCTCCGGTAAACAAACACCGCGCACAGCGCCAGCGCGGAGACTCCGATCCATCGCGACGAGAAACGAAGTCCCGCCCGTTGCTCGGCGAAAAACACGCGGGCACCCGACCCCAGGAAAATGATGAAAATCGATGATGCGAACAAAACCCGGACGGACAACCGGTCATCTGCCAGCAAGAACCAAAGATACCCGGCAAACAACGGGCAGGAGAAAACCAGAGGCCATTGGTGCCGGACTTTCCGCCCCATGAAAGCACACGCGCCATAATAGAAGCAGGCCCCCGCTGCGAAATTCATCAGCGTCGGAATCGCCTTGGTCAGCAAGGGCGCGTCGACCACGAATCGCAGCGTCAGGAAAACCATTCCCAAGCCATTGAGAAGTGCGCTCACCCCCCAAAAGGTTGCTCCAGCCATCTTCCGGTTGAAGACCCTGACCACCAAAAACGCCACGGCCTGAAAGAGGCTGATCACGCCTGCTACAATTGAAAGGGTTTTTAAATCCATGGGCGACGCCCTGATAACGGTTCCTGATCCCAAGTAAATCAAGGGAATTCACGGCGATCCGTGCACACCATCTTGTGGTGGAGCCCAAGGGGCCGCGAAATTGGCAGGAACGGCCGCACGACTGGATCTGCCACCGGAAAGAGCCTGAGCCTTCCCACCGAGGCCGCGGGGAGAGTGGTTCCGTTTGCGGTAAAGCAGCAAGATAGAGGTAGGCGCTTGCGAGGTTCCCATCCTTGGTCCCTTGCTCACCACTCGAATTCGCAGCCGATGCCGAAGCCACGCGCCGGGGCGACCTGCCCCGAGACCGGCAGGCCCTGCGGCGAGTTGTCAAACCGCGCCAGGGCGTATTCGTCATCGAGCAGATTGGTGCCGAAGAGATAAACGCTGGCGTGCTCCCATGAGTAGCCGAGACGAGCGGAAAGCAGGCTGCGGGTCTCAATCGCGGTCACCCGCGGGCTGGTCGGATCGGTGTAGGTGTCGTCCGCCCACGAAAAGAGCAGGCTGGCGAAAAATCCCGAGGCGTGGTGATAGGAGGCGCTGAGCGATGCCGTCCATTCCGGCGCGTTGGGGAAAGGCTGGCCGGAGCGGTCCACGCCGTCGATCAAGAGTTCGTCAAACCCGGTGTGGAGCCAACCAAGGGTGCCGGTGATGACCAGCGGCTCGCAAGGTTGCCAGCGGGCTTCCACTTCACTGCCACAGCGCCGGGATCGGGCGGCATTGGCGACGTAGGAATCGATCGTTGCCACGCCGCCGGGGGAACTGAAGTTGATTTGCTGGTCATCCATCCACGAATAAAAAACGGCTGCGGAGAGCGCGACCGAGGCGTGGGGGTTGAAACGGCCATAAAGTTCCAGATCCCACGCCTGTTCCGGATCATAGGGCTGGGTGCTGCCCAAGCTGGGCGCGTAGCTGACGCCGCCGCCGCGGTAGCCGCGGGACAGCTGGAGCCCCAGAGCCTGTTCCTCCCGGGGCCGCCACGCCAGGCCGAGCTGGGGCAGCAGCGCGCTGTCCGCGCTGTCGGCGGCGGACTTTGTCTCCGGCCCTGATCCAAGGGTCGCCGCGGCGTGCAGCGCGCGCTGTTCGTGATTGAGCCGGAGCCCGCCGGTGAGGTGGAGGTTGTTCACGAACTCCCAGTCGCCCCGGCCGTAAAGCGCCAGCACCCGCACGTCTTCCTGCCCGAGGCTGCGAAAGGGCGAGCCTGCGGGCATCGGCGCGATGCCGATGCCAGTGTAACCCAGATCGTAGCCGCTGGCTTCGAAATAGCCGCCTGCCAGCCATTGGAACGGCCCTTCATCGCCGGCGAGGCTCAGGTTCTGGGTGAAGCGCAGCTCGTTGATGGCTCCGTCCGCAAACCATGCCAGGATCGCCGTTTCATCGAGATCAACGCGGGGGTCCACATCGAGTCGCTGCAGGGAGGTGGTGGATTTGAACTCCAGATCGCGGGGCAGCGCCAGGCTCGCGTTGAGGATGGCGGCGGCGCGCCGGGCCGGGTAGGACGGATGGAGGTTGAGCGAGGTCTTGCGGTCGAACAAGTCAAAGCCGGAGACGGCTCGTGCGTTGGCGAAGGGATTGCCGCGCGACTGGTCGTAAACCATGGCCAGGTCATAGCACGCGTCGCGGCTTTTCCGCGGATTCCACAACAAGCGTGCCTGATAGCGGTCGCGGCGGGTCGCTCCGAACGAATCGTCGCCGTCGAAAAGGTTCGTGACGTCGCCACCGCCTTCACGATGATAGGCGGAAATCCGCAGGGCCAGCTCCTCGGGCCGCAGGACAAAGTCCTGGGCCATGCCGCCGCGGAAGACGTGGTCGGTGGCGGCTTCCAGCAGCGCCTTGCCGTCTCGGGAAAAAGCCGGCGGGGCGGTGCGGAGCAGCAGCGCCCCGCCAAGGCCATTGGGCCCGGGGGAGAGAAACTGCGGCCCTCGCAGCAATTCGACGCTCTCCATGTCCCACAGCACCGGCGGCAGGTAGCGCAGCGTCGCGACAGAAAGCGGCGCGCAGTCCTCCATCACCGTGAGCAACGGATTGGATGCCGTGCCGACCGAGTAGAACAGACTGTCCTGGTTCAGGCCGCGGACACTGAAGGTGCCCACCGTTGGATTTCCGCCGTAAGCTCCGGCGACCGTGGCGAAGAGATCCTGATAACTGCCCTGCGCGGCGGGCAAGGCCGCCAACGAGGCGGCATCGATTCGAAGATGGTTGCCGGGCGGGATTTCCGATTCGTCGCGCGATTGCTCGCCGGTGACCGTGAGCGGAGCGAGCACGACGGACTGGGCGCATAGCCCACAAGGAACAAGCACGGTGCAAAGAGTGATGGTGCGGCGGACGCGCATCGAAAATGATTCCATGCCCCCCTGATGCCGTGCTCGATAGCAGCGGGAAGGCCGCCGGCAGTCCGTCCCTGACGGGAGAGACCTCTGGAACCGCGGCCCGGGGATATGAAGGAGTGTTGTCTTAATGCAGGAGTCGGACGCAGGCCAAAAACAATGCCAGGAATTTGCTTTGGGCGGAGACTCCTGAGACAGCCGTGGACCGGAACGAAAGGCGGGAAAAGGGTTGATCGGGAAGAGGTGGATTCGGGTGAAGCTGAAACACTGAAAACTGAACGCGCAGGGAGCGCTAGCGAATATAAAAAATGGCAGTGAAAATCTTTGTCTGCAACAGGCCGCCCAACCCGGTCCGGCTGACCGGCGGCGAGCTTGAGAAATGCCGCGGCCGTCCTCTTCCCGAAATCTTCCACCTCTTCGCCGACACCGCCTGCCGCAAGCTCCGCGCCGCCGGCAACGTCGGCGATTGCGCCTCCCCCCGGCGGAGCAAAACATCCCGGATGCCAGCCGCCAGCGCGCCTCTCCTCACCCGCCGCCCGGCTGCCGCCATTTCCCCGGACTCGGCAAGTCACGCCGGCGGAACTCAGAGCAACGGGCAGGCGCTTTTCCGGATGAAATCCACCTGTTGCCCGCCCTGCCCAAGTCCTGGACGGCCAGCGGCAGCGCCACCGGACTGCGGGCGAGGGCGGCGATTCGAGAATCGCTCTTTTGTCCTTCGTGCTCTTCGTTTCCCGAATCTGATGAAATATTTGGTCTCTATTTGTTTGAATGTATCGTTTAAAGATACTTTGTCGTGCCGATCAAGCATTTATTTTCGCTGCCGTCCTCATCGCCCCTGATTTCTCATGGGCAACTCAAGGACGCGTTGGCAGCTTATGGGAATCCGCGGATGAAGGTGTCCCGGATGCTGGCGGCGGGAGAATTGATCCCTCTGCGCCGTGGGCTCTATTTGCGCGACCGCACGGTCAATCCGCTCGCCTTGGCTCCTGCGATCTACGGGCCGTCCTACGTCAGTTTCGAGTCCGCGCTGGCATGGCACGGCTTGATTCCCGAGCGGGTGGAGGAAGTCGTTTGCGCCACGCTCAAGAGGCCGATGGAATTTGAAACTCCGGCGGGCCGCTATCGCTATCGGCATGTCCCGGTCCGGGTTTTCTCAATTGGGATCGAACGGGTGGAAGATCCGTTGCTCCCGTGGCTGCTGGCTTCTCCGACGAAGGCGCTTTGTGATTCCGTGGCCCAAGATGCCTCGATCCGCTCGCAAAAGGATGTCCGTGCCTGGCTGGAAGCGATACGCATCGAGGAGCTTCCACCGCTCGACCAGGATCAACTCGCCGCCTGTGCCGCGAATTATGGGCGACCCGCCGTGCGCCACCTCGCCCGTTATTTTCAGAAAATCCAGACGCCATGATCCATCCCGCGCTCGCCCATTGCTTCGAGCAGAGCGCTCTGGGTCCGTGGCGACGCCCGGTTGATTTCATCCGCGAGCAGGATGTCGGTGAAAACCGGGCCGGGATGGAAACGGAATTCCTGGGAGCGCGGGTCGAACACCGAGATGCCGAGAATATCCGAGGGCAAAAGGTCCGGCGTGAACTGCACGCGCTTGAAAATCGCGCCGCTGATGGCTTTGGCGATGGCTTTGGCGAGAGTGGTTTTTCCGGTTCCCGGGAAATCTTCCAACAGGACGTGGCCGCCGGAAATCATGCAGGCCAAAACCCGGCGGACCACTTCGGGTTGACCGCGAACGACAGAACAAACGGCGGTTTCCAAGCGGGAAGCGGTGGCGGGGATACTCATGAGTTGCAGTGGATTCCAACCTGCCAGAATCCGTGCGTCGAGGTATTGCTGACGAACGGGCTCACAGCCCTTTCGCCAGTTCGTGGACCAGTTTTGGGCCTTGATAGATGAAGGAGGTGTAAATCTGCACCAAGCAGGCGCCGGCTTGGATTTTCTCCCGGGCGTCATCAAGTGAGGAAATCCCTCCCACGCCGATGATCGGGATGAGGGAGCCGAGGTGGCTGGAAAATGCCCGCAACGCCGCCGTGCTTTTTTCGAAAACCGGCCGCCCGGATAGGCCGCCCGCTTCCGCCGCCCGCGGGTGGTTGGCCACGAGGTCGCGGTCGAGCGTGGTGTTGGTGGCGATGAGGCCATCCAGTCCGCCGTCGAGGAAAACCTGCGAGAGTTCGCGGATGTGAGTTTCATCGAGATCCGGGGCGACTTTAAATAGCAGCGGAACCTGCTTGCCGTGCTCGGCGGCGAGTTTTTGCTGCTCCTTTTTGAGAACGTCCAAGAGTCGGGCGCTAGCCTCCGCGCCTTGGAGGTCGCGCAGGCCGGGCGTGTTCGGCGAGGACAAATTCACCGCCACGTAGTCGGCCACCGGGTAGGCCTTGCGCAGGCAGATTAAATAATCGTCCGCCGCGTTTTCATTGGGCGTGTCCTTGTTTTTCCCGATGTTGAAACCGACGATTCCTTGAAACGATTTCGACGCACGAACGTTTTCGACACCCACGTCAATGCCGGGATTGTTGAAGCCCATACGGTTGATGATAGCCTCCTGTTGGATCAAGCGAAACAGTCTGGGTTTCGGGTTTCCCGCCTGCGGACGCGGGGTGATCGTGCCGATTTCAATGCAGCCGAAGCCCAGGCGGCCGAGCGCGTCGATTGTGTTTCCCTCCTTGTCCAAGCCAGCGGCGAGACCAACGCGGTTAGGGAATTTCAAGCCCATCACTTCCACCGGCGATGTGAGTTCGTCAGCCGGCGAAACCAAGCCCAGCAAGCCGGTCTTTTCGGCGATCCGCAGGGCGGCCATGCTGACGTGGTGGGCGACTTCCGCATCCAGGCGGAACAAGACGGAGCGGGCGAGGGGATACATTGCGTCGAACACGGCCGAAAATTGATTCAAGTCCGCCAGCTTGTCGAATCTCTCATGCGTCAAAATGGCACTAGCCGTGCGGAAAATGCGGCGAGCGTATGTTTTGTCGCAGTCGCAAATTAAAAATTCATTGATTTCAAGCGACTTGCGATTCCTGAGGGGCCGGGAACGCGAATTGCTAAGACCATGGTATTCTTCTGGGAGTCGTCCTGAACTTTTATCAAGTATTCACAATGAATTCACTTTTTCTGAAAAAAAGGGAATAAATGAGCACGGGCGTCGTTTAACAAGCAACAACAACCCCATCTTATTATGGCCTACGAATCAGACAGCAGCCTTAAACTCTACTTACGGGAAATTTCCAAAACGCCTCTTCTCACCGCTGAGGAGGAAGTCGTTCTCGCGGATCGCATCCAAAAGGGCGATGCCGAAGCCCGTTCCCACATGATCCGCGCAAACCTGCGCTTGGTCGTGAAAATCGCCCAGGATTACGCCAACTACGGCATGCCCGTGACTGACTTGATCTCCGAGGGCAACATCGGCCTGATGAAGGCGGTAGAGCGATTCGACCCTGAAAAGGGCGGAAAACTCTCCACCTACGCGGCTTGGTGGATCAAACAGTCGATCAAGCGCGCCTTGGCCAACCAGTCCAAGACGATTCGCCTGCCCGTCCACATGGTCGATAAAATCGCCAAAATGCGCCGGATCGCGGCGATCCTGACGGAAGCGTTGGGTCGCGAACCGACTGACGAGGAACTGGCTGATGAAGTTGGGCTGCCTCATCGCAAGCTCGCCTTGCTCAGGCAGGCTTCCTATCGCCCGACCTCGCTGGACGCTCCGATCAACGAAGGTGAAGCCACCGAGTTCGGCGAAGTCATCAGCGACGAGCGTGCGGTGAGCCCGCTGGACATGCTTTCCGACAAGAACCTCCACGGCGAGCTCGACGGCTTGCTCTCGGTTCTCGACGAGCGTGAACGCCGGATCATCGACGAGCGTTTCGGTCTCAACGGCAAAAAGGCACTGACCTTGGAAGAAGTCGGGCGTGAATTCGGGGTGACCCGCGAGCGCATCCGCCAGCTTCAAAACTCAGCGCTCACCAAGATGCGGCGCGCCCTTCGCAAGAAGGAAAAGCCGCTTCCAAAGCCGATCATCGGCGATTTCCTGGAAGCTTGATTGTGTGATGTGTGTGACCGCGGCGGGCTTCCCGCCGCGGTTTTTTATTCTCATGGGTCCGCGTTTGGCGCAGCCTCCGGTTTTCAGCACCGCGAATTTCAAATTTCATCCCAATGCCCCCTCCTCAAAAAGGCTACAAAGTCATCAATCACCGAGACGTCCAATACCGCTGGATCATGCAAAACCGCCGCGGAACGAACGAGCTGGTGATCGAGGCCAGCGCGCCGGTGAACGGACAGAACCTGATTGCCGAGCTGCCGCGGATTGTCAGTTACGACATGGTCACCGCGGCGATTGACTTCGGGAACGCGAACGGCTGGAAGCCGAACGATTCCGGGCCGGTATTCCGTTGCAAGTGGGCGCGGAAGACGTTCGTGATCGAGGAGGCAGGATGAACGTCGGGTGAACCTGAAATCTTGTCCGGACTGGCCTGTGTAAGATCCCCGGCAGAACCATCGTTTTTGCTTTATTCCGGTGGCGCGTTGCCGCCATCATCCACACACCCAACCACTAACTCAAATCATGTCACGCCCCGTCACACTCTTCACCGGCCAGTGGGCCGACCTCCCACTCGAAAAACTCGCCCCGCTGGCCTATGAAATGGGCTACGACGGCCTTGAGCTCGCCTGCTGGGGCGACCACTTCGATGTCGATGCCGCCGCCACCAGCAAGACCTACGTAAAGGAGCGTTGGGAGCTCCTCGCCGACCACGGCCTGACTTGTTACGCGATTTCCAGCCACCTCGTCGGCCAAGCAGTTTGCGATCTCATCGACGAGCGCCACAAGGCGATTCTGCCGCCGGATGTCTGGGGCGACGGCGATCCGGAAGGTGTCCGCAAACGCGCCGCCAAAAAGATGATCACCACCGGCAAGGCCGCCCGCGCGTTTTTCAACGCCAAGCCCGACCGCAACGGCAAGGACGAGTTCCCGGCCGTGGTCAACGGTTTCACCGGCTCCTCCATCTGGCACTCGCTCTACGCCTTCCCGCCGACCTCGCAGGCGTATTATGAAAAAGGCTTCAAGGACTTCGCCAAGCGCTGGCTGCCGATCCTCGACGCGTTCGACAAAGTCGACGTGAACTTCGCGCTCGAAGTCCATCCGACGGAAATCGCCTTCGACATCGCCTCCGCCCAGCGCGCTCTGGCGGCTGTCGGAAACCACAAGCGTTTCGGCTTCAACTACGACCCGTCCCACCTCGGCTATCAGGGCGTGGACTACGTGAAGTTCATCCGCGACCTGGGATCGCGGATCTATCACGTCCACATGAAGGACGTCTGGTGGAACCACGGCGACGGCAGCGTCGGCGTGTTCGGCGGTCACACGGATTTCGGCGACTCGCGCCGTTTCTGGGACTTCCGCTCGCTGGGGCACGGCGACATCGAGTTCGAAGACATCATCGTCGCGCTCAACGATGTCGGCTATAAAGGCCCGCTCTCGGTCGAATGGGAGGATATCCGCATGGACCGCGTTTACGGCGGGGAGGAAGCCGCGGCCTTCGTCCGCAGCGTGGATTTCCCGACGAACAGCGTCGCTTTCGACGCGGCTTTCGACAAGTCGAACCACTAAGATTCAAGGGGTGATACAGGTCTCGATGCCTGTATCACCCTCGCGGATTCACTTCCTTGAGATCGTGGATCAGCTGCGCCAGATCCTCGATGGAGTAAATATCGTGGTGGGGCGGGGGAGAAATGAGTTGGACGCCCGGCTGGGTGTTTCTCAACCGAGCGATCAAAGCGTTCACTTTATGTCCGGGAAGCTGGCCGCCCTCGCCGGGCTTGGCTCCCTGCGCCATTTTGATTTCCAACTCGCCGGCATTCACCAGGTAATAAGCGGAAACTCCGAAACGACCGGAAGCGACCTGCTTGATGTAAGAGCGGGCGAAATCGCCGTTCGGGTAAGGCTTGTAGCGGACGGGATCCTCACCGCCCTCGCCAGAATCCGACTTGCCGCCGATGCGGTTCATCGCGATGGCGAGGGTCTCGTGAGCCTCGGGCGAAAGCGTTCCGAGCGACATCGCGGCGGTGGTGAAACGGCGGCGGATCGACTCCATCGGCTCGACCTCTTCAAGCGGGATCGGGCCGGTGGAAGAAGGCACAAATTCGATCAAGCATTTGATCGCTACAGGATTGGTTTCCAATGCAAAACACACATATTCATCGTAATCCTCGGGCTTGCCGGATTTCACGTAGGTGTGGAAATTCTTGATCACCTCGGTGGTGTAGATGTGGCGCTCGCCGGCCTAGCGGTAGCGATTGTAGCCAGGGTCGCCAAGGTTGAGCATTTTCCCGTTTGGAACAACTGTTTCGAACGCGGCCTTGTGACGGATGAGTGACTCGTCGGCGACGAGTTGGGGAAGAGGATTTTTTTTCGTTAAAATGTTAAAATCGATTGGTGCTGGTTGATCGGGCGATGTTCCGACATCGCCTGTTTGAACAAACGTTTCAAATCAACCAACACCATGAGTAAACAGACAGGG
>NZ_JBIKBQ010000092.1:0-16977 GCF_058122085.1 Luteolibacter sp.
ACCCGGCCGACCATCACCGCGACCGGCGTGGCCGCCCGTGCGCCCCAGTGGGCGCGGAGGGATTCACAGCGTTTCCCGGGGGCGAACAAATCCGTATCCACGCCACGTTCTAGCAGATGGACGTTTTCAAAGCCCTCGTTGCCGAGTCGTTCCACCATGTCCCGCGAGGGCGTCAGCGTGCAATCCGCGCGCTGATGGAAATTTTTCAGATAGGCCATCGCCATCGGGTGGAATCCGCCCATGCCGTATTGCGCCATGTATTGGTGGAAGTTCGTGTGGAATCCGGAGGCCACCGGGATGCCCAGCGCGTTGGCGGCCTTGAGCGCGGACTTTCCTAACGGGCTTTCCGTGGCGACGTAGATCGCGTCCGGGCGTCTCTTCAACCAGCGGGCTTTGAGCTCGAAAGGTTTCGGCAGGCCCACGCGCACTTCCTTGTATCCGGGAAGCGGGACGGCGGCGACGCAGGTTTCTCCCGCTTTGGCCGAGGCTCCGGTGTGAATCACATGCACCCGGTGTCCCCGCTGGCGCAGGCCGTCAGTCAGGCGTCCCAAGGTCATCGCGACTCCGTTCACATCGGGAGAGAAGGTATCCGTCACAATATCGATTTTCATGATGGTTTGGATGGAATGATTGTAAGCGATCCCAGCCAACAGGATCTCCGTCCAACCGGCGCAACTGTTTTTTGGGTCAATTTCGTCACAATTTGCGGAACCATGATTTCAAAAATAAAACCCCGCCCGGACGAGCCGGGCGGGGTTTCGGTGGTTAGTGAGGAGCGGTCAGGCGATCACTGGGGGAGAATGATGCGATAGAACTCCTTGTTTTCGACTTTCGGGAAGCTCGCTTCGAGATCCGCATCGGCGGGTTCCCAGCCACCGAGGGTGGTGGATTTCTGAAGCGGCAGGGTGAGCGTGACGTTCGCGCCACTCGCCTGGATGAGCAGGTTCCCGGTGCCGCGCAGGTCCTGGATGGAACCGGCGGTGTAGAGGCTGAAGGCGGAGGGGTTCGAGGTCACGTCGGCCTGTCCCGCCGTGCGCGTCGCCCCCGCGGCCGAAGCCAGGTCCGGCTGGGTGAGCATCAGGCTCGGGCTGCGGCCGATGGCGAGCATGCCGGGCGAGAACGCGTTGAGCGTGAGGACTTCACCCGCGGTGTAAGGCAGGACCGTGTCGCTGCGGACGGCCGTGCGCTGGATCCGGAGGTCCAGTGCGGCGGCGGTGTCTGCGGTGTTGTAAGCGGTGCCGGCCGTCGGGTGCTTCGAGCTGAAGAATGCGGCGAGCGTCGCTTGTTCACCCACGGCATTTCCCGGGAGCTGAGGAGCGGCGGTGAAGTCAGTGCTTTCGTCAAGCGCGGGTCCGAGCGTGTTGTCCGCTAGAATATAGCGGAAATTCTCGCCGTTGGCCTTCACGGGATAATCGTCACCGTTGTTGGCGAGGAAATTCAGCGTCACCACCTGGATTGTGGCCGGTGCGTTCGAAACGATGGCTCCGTTTTGATAGATCGCGGCGGATGGCAGACCGTCCTCGCCGATGAGCGAGATGGTGAGGATGCGGCTGTTGGCCGGAAGCGACGAGTCCCAGGCGAAGGCGACTCCGCCGACCTGCGGGAAGCGGCCTTGGTTCGGCCACGACGCGACGCCGTGTTCGAGCAGGGTTTTCAATCCGGCGGGTGTGGTGTCGAAGGCGATGAGCTTGTTGTTGAAGCGCAGGGCGTTTTCGATATCGAGCTGGGAGACTCCGCCTTCCGGCTTGCCGACGGCCGGATTGGCTGGCGGCGGGAGCTTCAGGGCACTGCCGCCGGCGCTGGAAACCGCGCCGATCTGGGCGCGGATGCCGCCGCTGTTCTTGAAGGAAACGATGGGAGCCGTACCGCCGATGATCGCGCGGAGGGCGTTGGAATTCGCATCCGCGGTGATGTCGCCGAGGTTGGTTTCCTCGCTGCGGACGAACGAGCGCTCGCCTTCCAGATAGACATTGGTGATGCCGTAAACGGTGCCGTCCTTGAGGCTGATGACGCCTTGCACGGCATCGGTGATGGCCTTGACCTTCGCCCCCTTGGTGCCTGCGGCGAATGCCGTGGTGGGAAGGTTGGCTTCGGACACTCCCCATGCGGCGGCGACGTTGGCGGCGGTGGAGGCATAGGCTCCGTTTTCAGCAACGCGGTCCGCGAGTTCCGGCGTGATGATTTGGCCGAAGGCGTCGAAGTCCACGACAAGGCGGCCCAGATAGGTGAACTCGTTGTCGGTGTTGACGATGAGTGTCGGCTTGCCGTCCGTGCCCGCGGTGACGAGCGGATAGAGGCCCGCGAAATCGGCACCATGTCCGGCGAAGGCAACTGCGACGTCATCGGCATCGCCGAGGCGCGTGTTCGATCCGGCGGCGAGGATGATGTCCACACCGCTGAGTTTGGTGGCGAGCAACTGCTCGTTGGCGATCTGCTGAAGGTGGGCCATCAGCACGATTTTGTTCACTCCTTCCGCAGCGAGTTCGTTGATGTAGGGCTGGATCTGCGAGGCGAGCAGGTCCATGTCGTCCATCTCGCCATTCGGTCCCGCGCCGGTGGGGAAGCCTTTGATTTCGGTTCCGCTCGGTGAGGAGATGGTTTCGATGAGCTGGGTGGTCACGCCGACAAGGCCGATTTTCTGGCCGCCCTTGGTGATGACGGCGGTGGGGACGAGCTTGTTTTTGTTCACTGAGGACTCGGGAACCAGGCTGGTGGTTCCATTGAGCGGGACATCGACGAAACGGCCGTTAGCGGCGCTGTCTGCGGAGTAGTCGAGGTTCAGCGAGATGAGGGGGAACTGCGCTCCGAGCCACAATCCGTCCGGGCGGATGGCGTCGGTGAAGACGGCGGTGCCGAGGTCCCATTCGTGGTTTCCGATGGCGGAGGCTTCCACGCCGATTTCGTTGTGGATGGCGATGTCCGGGCGGGCGAAGGCGGTTTTTCCGATGGAAGGAACCGCATTGAGCGCCGGGTCCGTTCCTGCGTTCAGGAAGGGACTCGGGATGAAGTTGTCACCACCGGCAAGGATCAGCGTGTTCGGATGGGTGCCGTCGAAGGCGTCCACCAGAGCGGCGAGATTGGGCGCGGTCTGCGAGGCTAACAATCCGGCCTCGGCATCGGCAAGGTGGAGGACTTGCAGCGTGTAGGGAGCCACCGAGTAGAACGTGAGCGTGTTGCTGGTTTCGTTGGTCACTGCGATCATCGGCTGGCCGTTAGGGGAGTCGGCTTTGGAGATGAAGGTGATGCCTTCCGGGTTTGCGTCGGTGGCGTTGGCTGCCATTCCGGCGTAGGTGACGGCGGCGGGATTGGTGACATCGAAGGCGGCCACGCTGCGGGCGCGTTCGAGGGTGACGAAGGCATAGGTGCGGCCATCGATCTCGCCGGTGGTCACGCCTTCGGGTTCGATGCTCTTCGCATCGCTGCGACCGTCATCGAAGAAGGGCGTGCCGATGGCGGTCAGTTTCTGATCGAGGAGAGCACCGCTGTCATAGATGCGTGTTCCTGTGGAATCGAGGATCGAAATCGAGCGTCCGCCGTAGGAGAGGATCCGGTCGATGTCGCCGTCGCCATCGGTGTCACCGCGCAGGCCGGGTGCGTTGGAAACGACGAGCTTGCCCAAGCTGGTGTTGGCCTTGAGAGCGGCGGCGGCTGGAAACGCGGTGGGATCCAGAACGTAGCCGGCGTTGGAGACGGTGGTGGTTTCCGTGAGGAAGTCGTTTCTGTCATCCCCTTCGTTGGCGGTGATGTAGTAGGTGTTTCCACCCGCGCTGAAGGAGGTGATGGCGTCCGGCATGTAGAGACCGAAGACCGGTCTGCCGGTGGCAAGGTTGGCTCCGCCGTCAGCATCGCTGAAGTCCGCTAGCAGAGTGCTATAGTCTTTTTCTCCTAGAGGAACGATGGAGGTGAAGGTGGCGGAGGCGATGTCCAACAGGGCGACCGCATTGGCTTCCTGCAGGGTGACCATGGCCTTGGTGCCATCCGCTGAAACGGCGACGTATTCCGGCTCGAAGTCCACGGAGGGTGCCTTGAGCACACCCGGGCTGGCTTCGAAAATGCGGACACCCGCGGCTTTCAGTGCGGCGGCGCTGGCATCGAATGAAGTGAAACCGACGACAGTGGCGACGGGAGTGTTGATGTTGGACACATCAATGATGCTCACCGAGCCGGGGGCCGGGTCGAGTCCGAGGGGGAGCATTTCGCCTTCGTCGGCGGTGAGCACCTTGGTGCCGTCCGGTGTGAAGGTGAGGCTGTCGGGAAGCACGCCGACCTGCACCTTGCTGATGAATGAACCATCGGCGGCGTTGAGGAAGACGACGTGGCCAGGGAGGTCCTTGGTGGTGTTAGGGATGGCGACGG
Source organism: Luteolibacter sp. (assembly GCF_058122085.1). Classification (NCBI taxonomy): domain Bacteria; kingdom Pseudomonadati; phylum Verrucomicrobiota; class Verrucomicrobiia; order Verrucomicrobiales; family Verrucomicrobiaceae; genus Luteolibacter; species Luteolibacter sp. Next base: position 4,357 of record NZ_JBIKBQ010000092.1, read on the forward strand.
CGACCTTGCCGTTGAAGACATCCACGCTGGTGACGTCGTTGCTGTTGAGGCCGATCGCTGGAGTTTTGAAATCCACGATGCTGAGCAACTGCGGCGAGGCGGGATTGCTAGCGTCCACGATCTGGAGACCGAAGTTGGACGTGACGAACATCCGTTTGCTGGCCGCATCGTAGGAAGAGATCTCCGAACCGAAGAGGCTCAGCGATGAGATTTTCCGCATGCGGAGTTCACCCGCCGGAACCACCGTGGCATCCGGAGTGATGACGGCGGGAGTCGGAGGAACGTAGGCGAGCGGGAAAAGTCCGTTAGTGCCGGGAGAGCCGATGCTCGTGATGGATCCGGATTGCGAACGGACATTGAGGCTTCCGACGGCTGGCGGGACATACACCGGGCTGGCGGTGGAAACTCCGTCCCACACGGCCGAAACCGCATCCCCGAAGGCGGAACCGGCGGAGGGTCCGGCATGGCCGCCGAGCGGGGCGGTTGCGCCGGGGCGGGCGAAGGGTTGCAGCGTGATGGAATTGGCGGTGAACGCGGCGCTCTTGTAGTTGAATGACGCGATGACGTTGTTAGCCGTATCGAAAAGGATCACGGCGTCGTTGCCGCCCAGTCCGGGTCCGCCGGTGGCGACTACGGTGACATCGCCGCGGAGATTCCAAGCGGTCTTGAACGCGGCCTCGGTTCCTGCGGTTCCGTTGCTCACGACGAGCACGCCGCCTGCGGGAATCGAGATGTTGCCGAAGGTGGCGCCGGATGCGGGAGTCAGGGAGTCATCGTCCCATTTCCATCCGGTGAGGTCCATGGTGGAGGCTCCGGTGTTGTGGAGTTCGAAGAAGTCGCCGCCGTTGGCGTTGGAGTTGACCTCGGTGATAATGATGTCCGCTTGTGTGAGCGGGGTGGATGCCGCGAGTCCGCCCAAGCAGAGGGCCGCGATCTGGAATTGGAGTTTTCGTTGTTTCATGGTTGCCGATGTTTGAGAGGCATCGGCAAGCTATGAATCGGCTGGCTTCTCCCAACGGAAATCCTGTTACAAACAAGTCACACGTGTGGCTGACTTGTCACACGGAAAGTTGGCACGGCTCATTTTTCGCCATTTTGTCAAGATTCCGCTTTTTCGGATCGATCTTCCTCGTGCGGAGAATCGTCACAATTGAGAGATTGTCTGGGATCTCATCCGTGAGTGACAATGCTGTAGCAAGATTTTGCTTGTCCTGCCAACTTCGGACCAAGCGGACCCTAACCCACCAAACTTATGAATGATTTATCAGAAAAACAACCCGCTGACGAAAAGCAAACCCAGTTGCAGGCGGCGAGAGCCGATTTCAAGCAAGCCAAGGAGGCGGTTAAAGCGGCCCGTAAAACCGCGAGCCAGGCGAAGAAACAAGTGAGGTCACTCAAGGCGGATCTCAAGAAGACCGCAGCGAAGAAGCCGAAGAAGACCGGTAAATCCGACTGATGTTTCGATTGGACCAGCAGTCCGGAGCCTCAATCAGTGAACGAGTGGTGCGGGTTAGAGCAGATATTTCGACGCTTGTTCCACGTCCTTGTCGCTGCGGCCGGATAGGTTGGCGATGAGGATGCAGTCCTTTGGCAGACTACCGGCAATTTTCGAGACGTAGGCCGTTTGGTATTGCTCAGCTTCTTCCTCCAGTTCTTCCCGGAAATGATCCGCGACGGGCATCTCTACATTCTCCAAACCCCACTCTTCCGCGTCCGCAACAAGAAGGAAACCATCTACTGTTACGACGACAACGAGCGCCAGAAAGCCCTGGCGAAACTCGGCAAGGCCGCCGAGATCACGCGCTTCAAGGGCCTCGGTGAAATCTCGCCCGACGAGTTCAGCTTCATGATCGGCCCGGACATGCGCCTCGACCACGTCGGGTATGAGGAAGGCAAGGGCGTCAAGGAACTGCTGGCCTTCTACATGGGCAAGAACACGCCGGACCGCCAGGATTTCATCATCGAGAACCTCCGCGAAGACGTGGACAAGCAGGTGCAGGTGGCTTGAATCGAGATGAAACTCGCGAACTTGATGCTTGGAAGCGGTGCCTTGCTTTTGCAGGGTTTCGCTCATGCGCACCAAGGCGGTTTCATTGTTGCAGGAGTTGACGGAGGCTCATTCGGTCTCGGGGCATGAGGATGAGGTGAGGGCGATTTTCGTGGACGAGATGGGGGAGTGCGGCGAGCTGTCGGCGGACCGGAACGGCTCGGTTTTTTGTGAAACGGGCGACGAAGGGCCGCGGGTGCTGGTGGCGGGGCACATGGATGAGGTGGGTTTCCTGGTGCAGAACATCACGCCGGACGGGTTCATCCAGTTTCTGGGGATCGGCGGGTGGTGGGAGCATAATCTGCTGTCGCAGCGGGTGGAAATTTTGACGCGCGGGGGGGAGAAGGTGCTGGGGGTGGTGGCGTCGCGGCCGCCGCATTTCCTGCCGGAGGCGCAGCGGCGGCAGGTGATGACGATCGACCAGATGTTCGTCGACGTGGGGGCGGAGTCGCGGCGGGACGTGGTGGAGAATTTCAGGATTTCGTTAGGCGATCCGATCGCGCCGGTGTCGGCGTTCACGGCGATGGGGCGGGAGGATTTGTTCATGGCGAAGGCGTTCGACAACCGGGTGGGGATGGCGGGGGCGATCCAGACGGGGCAGATTCTGGCGCAGTCGGCGCATCCTAACCGGCTGATCCTGTGCGGGACGGTGCAGGAGGAGGTGGGGCTTCGCGGGGCGAAGACGGCGGCGAATTTCGCGAAGCCGGATGTGGCGGTCATTCTCGAAGGACCGCCGGCGGATGACACGCCGGGATTCGCGAGGTCAGACTGCCAGGGCCGGTTAGGCGGCGGGGTGCAGATCCGTTTGTTCGATCCGTCGGCGATTACGAATCCGCGGCTGGCGCGGTTGGCGATCGAGACGGCGCGGGAGGATGGGATTCCCTATCAGGTGACGGTGCGGCGGAGCGGGGGGACGGACGCGGGTTCGTTCCATGTGGCGAACGAAGGGGTTCCGAGCATCGTGCTGGGCGTGCCGGCGCGCTACATTCACTCGCACAATGCGATCATCGATTTGAATGACTATCTGCACATGGTGGCGCTGGCGATCGCGCTGGTGAGGCGGCTGGATGATGAGACGGTGGAGGGCTTGGTCAGGTATCTGTAGGGGATTTTTGGCTGGCGCTCGTGGTGGGTTTGCGATTGTTTGAGATGATGAATCTCAACAAATCAAGGATGGGACTGCTTGCGGTCGGCATGATGGGCGTGGTGGGGATTTTGCCGGTGCGCGCGGCCCTGCCGACGATGACGGAAAAGCAATGGCTGGGTTATTTTGTGGGGGTGGAAAACAGGGCGTTCCAGTTCGGCTTCACTTCCGAGGGCAAGGCAATGATCAAGCCGGGAAAAAAAGGCGCGTGGGTGAGCAGTAAGTTGACAATTCCCGTGACTTTCAAAGTGTTGGAAACCATGCCGGACGGCAAAGTGGTGTCACGCCAAATCCAGCCTGAGTCGCTGGAGTCCGCCCAACCGGCGACAGACAAACCCCAGAATGTCGTGATCAAGGGCAAGGTCACGGGCGACGCGGGGTTTGAGATTTTTATCAACGAGGAGCGCGGAGGAATCTCGCTGGGCGGGCGCTTGCTGGAGCCGGGGACCTTGAAAAACCCGCTGAGATTTGCGATCGAATTGAAAATCCCCGATGTTTACGTCGATGCGAAGAAGAATGGCGACAAGAAGGCGGGGAAGGCGTTTGAGGAGAAAACCAAAAACGACCGGCTGCAGTTGGTTTGGACGGACAAGAAGCGTGTGAAGCAGTCTCTCACTGAAGCGGTGGATGCGGGCAGCGCGGAAATCAACGGCCCGGGAATCGCTGGCGTGCAACTCGAGCTTGGCGCGTATCATGGAAGGAAAATTGAAGTTATGGCCTCGGAAAACTCATCCATCACGCTTGAGAACAAGCCGCCTGCAGCGCTTGTCGAGGGCTTTTCCATGACTTGGACGGCGGATGTCGCGAAAGACCCGGAAGGTAAAGCGCGCCTCAGCTTCGGGATGAAGTGATGCTGGCAGCGAGGCATCACATGTCTGTTTGAAGGTTCGGCGGATTCGCGTGATTCGGGATTTGCATCTCCCGTCGGCTGGCTTGCAGGGCACTTTTTTGTTCGAGTGAACATCTTTTTCTTGCAAGTCGCCTTGCCTTCCGTCAGACCCTTGGCAACACCACACAACTCCCATGGCCGCCAAACAAACATCCGAAGAATCCGCCACCGAAAAACTCAACGAAGCCCGCAAGCGCAACTTGGATCTTGCGATCTCGCACATCCAGAAAGAGTTCGGTGAATCCGCCATCATGCGCTTGGGGGATGATCGCTGCGTCGATGTGGACGTCATTCCGACCGGAAATCTCCTCATCGACCGCGCCCTGGGTGTCGGCGGCTTCCCCTGCGGCCGGATTGTCGAAGTGTTCGGCCCGGAATCCTCCGGCAAGACCACGCTCACTCTCACGGTCATCGCCCAAGCCCAAAAACGCGGGGGGCTCGCGGCTTTCATCGACGTCGAGCACGCTCTCGATCCCCAATACGCCCGCAAGCTCGGCGTGAATCTCGACGACCTTCTCGTTTCCCAGCCATCATCCGGTGAGGAAGCCCTCCAAATCTGCGAAGCGCTGGTCCGCTCCAATGCGATCGCGGTCATCGTGCTGGATTCCGTTGCCGCCTTGGTCACCAAGCAGGAGCTCGACGGCGAAATCGGCGACTCGACCGTGGGTGCGCAGGCCCGCCTGATGAGCGCCGCGATGCGGAAGCTCACCGCCCTGATTTCCAAGGCGCAGACCGTCTGTATTTTCACCAACCAGATTCGCGAGAAAATCGGCGTGATGTTCGGCAACCCCGAAACCACCCCCGGCGGCCGGGCGCTCAAGTTCTTCTCCTCCGTCCGCGTCGATATCCGCCGGATCGGGGCGATCAAATCGACCGACGGCACGGTCACGGGCAACCGCACCAAGGTGAAAATCGTCAAAAACAAGGTCGCCGCCCCGTTCACCGAGGCCGAATTCGACATCATGTATAACGAGGGGATTTCCTCGACCGGTTCGCTGCTCGATCTGGCGTTGGAAATGGAAATCGTCCAGAAGCGCGGCTCGTGGTTCAGCTACAACGGCACCCAGCTCGCCCAAGGTCGCGACGCCGCCAAGGAGCTGCTTAAGGGAGATCCGGTCATTTACGCCGACATCGAGTCCAAGGTCAAAGAGGGCCTTGAAGCGAAAAAGAAGAAATAATCAGGCGGGAAGAATCGCGCTGCCGATGAGGCACTCGTCCGCGCCGAGATCTTTCTAAACCCGACTTGAGGCTTGACGGCAGGCTTGCTTTTGGTAAGCCTGCGGCGTCTGGCGATTGATTTCCAATCATTTGTCGGTCGCCGAGCACCTCCCCGAGGAACTTCCTCTCCATCATTGCGTGGGCTCGGAAAATTCGTCTGAACACCGACCTTCCCACCGCTATGGACTGGACCTCACCTCTTTGGTATGCCTCGTATATTGTTGTTCTCGTCGGCCTCGCGGGCTACGGCTCGCACCGGCTGACGATCGTATTTCTCTATTTGAAACACTCGCGGAAGCATCCGGAGCCCAAGGAGTTGTTCAAGGAGTTGCCGCTGGTGACCATCCAGCTGCCGGTTTTCAATGAAATGCACGTGGTGGACCGCCTGCTGGCTTCCGTCTCCGCGCTGGATTACCCGCAGGACAAGATGCAGATCCAGCTGTTGGACGACTCGACGGATGAGACCGTCGAAATCTGCCGGGCCGGGATTGAAAGTCTGAAGGCTCGCGGATTCGACGCCGAGCACATTCACCGGACGGACCGCACCGGCTACAAGGCGGGCGCGCTTGAAAACGGCACTCGTTTCGCCAAGGGCGAGTATCTTCTTATTCTCGACGCCGACTTCGTCCCCAATCCCGACCTGCTTCAGGAAACGATCCATTATTTCTCCGATGACAAGATCGGCATGATCCAAACGCGTTGGGGGCATCTCAACCGGACGTTCAACGTGCTGACCCGCATCCAGGCGATGTTCCTGGACGGCCACCTCGAGCTCGAGCAAACCGCCCGCAATCGCTCCGGGCGGTTTTTCACCTTCAACGGCACCGGCGGCATTTGGCGGAAATCCTGCATCGCCGACGCCGGCGGCTGGGAGCACGACACGCTCACCGAGGACATGGACCTCAGTTATCGGGCGCAGCTCAAGGGCTGGCGCTTCATTTTCCTCAACGATGTGGAAACCCCGGCCGAACTGCCGGTGGACATGGACGGCTTCAAGAGCCAGCAACACCGCTGGACCAAGGGCTCGATCCAGGTTTGCAAAAAGGTGCTCCCCGCGATTTGGAAGAGCGACGTGCCGTTGTTCATCAAGATGGAGGCCACGGCCCATCTCACTTCGAACTTCGCCTATCTGCTTCTCATCTGCCTTTGCTTCCTGATTTATCCGAACCAACAGGCCCAGCCGGATTTCGGGAAGCTGACGACTTACATCGTCAACGTTCCGATTTTCTTCTTCGCTTCGGTGTCGGTGATCGTGTTCTACCTGGTGGCCCAGAAGGCGCTTCGTCCGGGTTCCTGGTGGCGCGAGATTCCCTATCTGCCCCTGCTTCTGGCGCTTGGCATCGGGATGTCGATCAGCAACGCCAAGGCCGTGCTTGAGGCGCTTTGCAACCATCAATCCGCCTTCGTCCGCACCCCGAAATACGGGATCGACCAGGTGAAGCGCCAGGACTGGAAGAAGAGCAGCTACAAGGCGATGAAAACGCTCACCCCCTTCGTCGAGTTGCTGTTCGGCTTCTTTTTCCTGTTCGTCGTCGTCGAGGCGGCGATGAAAGCGAATTGGTCCTCCGCGATTCTTCTCCTTCCATTCCCCGTCGGTTTCTTCTATACGTCACTGTCGTCGCTCGTGCGCTTGTTGCCGTCCGGTGCGGAGGCGCCCGCTGCCAAGACCGTGAATCGTAAAGCCCCATGACAGAACCATGACCGGAATCCCCAAGCCGCGCGTTCTGTTTTTCGCGTCTCTCAGCCTTCTGGCGGCTGTCGGGCTCACCGGTTGCGGCTCCAATTCGTTCTCGTTCGGCGGTGATACCCATAACAAAATGATCGTCAGCGTGCGCGATCAGAAAATGCTTCTGGTTCGCGACGGCACTCCGGTCAAATCCTACAGGATTTCGACCTCCAAGTTTGGCATTGGTGACCGGCCAGGCAGCAACTGCACGCCGCTCGGGCGACTGCAGGTGGCCAAAAAAATCGGCGACAACGCCGCGATTGGCAGCGTTTTCAAAAGCCGCCGCCCCACCGGAGAAGTCATCAAACCCAACGCCCCCGGCCGTGACCCTGTCGTCACCCGGATCCTTTGGCTCACCGGCACCGAGTCGCGGAATCAAAACGCCTTCCGCCGGACCATTTACATCCACGGAACTCCCGAGGAACGCCGCCTGGGCTCGCCCGCGTCCTACGGTTGCATCCGCATGGGCAGCCGCGATGTCGCCGACCTCTACAGCAGAATCGGCACGGGTGCCGATGTCTTCGTGATCCGCGGTTCCATCCAGACGAAAAGCGAAAACCAAGCCTCGGCATCCTTGTGAAAAGGCGGCGCCTCACCGGCAGCCGTATTTTTCCTGTTTCAGGTGTTGTCGTTAGTCCTGAAAAGGAATAAAGCTCGGCCATGGCCGACGAGTATTCCGATACAACCCCCGCATGGATTGAAACGAGCGCCCTGACCGCGCCCGCGCTGCTAGGAGCGGCGGCGGGCCTGCTGCTGGGAGATTTGATGCACCGCGGCGCGCGGCGCGGAGTCGGAATCGGCTTGGGCGCGTTGGGCATCGCTGCCTTGTTGCCGTTCGTTGTCGGCGGCGTCACCGGCCTGGTGACGGGCCCGCGCAGCAAGCTCGGAGTGCGCCGCAAGATCCAACGCATCCGCGATGCGGGCATCGTGTCCCCGGATTACAACGACGTGGAGGAAGCGCTGCGCGAGCAAGGACTCATCTGATCTCATGCGAATCGCGGTCACCGGGACCGGCGGGCGGGTAGGGGCGGCCCTGGCCCGTCATTTCTCGACGAACCACAAAGTCATTTCGCTGCCGCGCGGTCTTTGCGATCTGGCAAATCCGGAATCACTGGCGAGAACCTTGGATCAACTCGACTGTGACGTTTTCATCAATCCGGCGGGCATAACGTCGCTCGAAGCGTGTGAGGACGACCCCGCGCTGGCGATGCGGGTCAACGCCGAAGCACCCGGAGAAATCGCGGCATGGGCGGCGACGCGCGGTGTTTCCGTTTTCCATTTCAGCACGGACTACGTGTTCGCCGGCGAGTCGCCGGGCCTCCGCAGCGAGGCCGAAATTCCGGAACCTCTCAGCGTCTACGGTCGCAGCAAGCTCGCCGGGGAGCGTGCGGTGTTAGCCGTGCCGGGAAATTGCGTGGTCCGGATCTCCTGGGTGTTCGGTCCGGAAAAACCCTCCTTCGTCGATCAGGTTTTCGACGCCGCGCTCGCCGGTCGCCCGCTGGTCGCGGTGGCCGATAAGTTCTCACTGCCCACCTGTAGCGGCGATCTGGCAACATGGATGGAGCGACTCGTCGCGCTGAAAACCACGGGAGTCGTCCACGCCTGCAACTCCGGCGAGCCCGTTAGCTGGCATGGCATGGCCACCACCGTGGTCGGGGAAATGGTGGCTTGTGGTGCTCTCACAGAGATTCCGGAAATCCAAAAGCAAGCGCTCGCCGGGATCGCCGCGTTCCGCGCCGTGCGGCCGCGATTCACGGCGATGGACACCCGCCGCCTCTCGGAAATCCTCGGCCAGCCCCCGCGCCATTGGCGGGAGGCGCTGGCGGAACACGTGCGCTACCGGGTTGGCGGAAATTTCACCCGCGCGATGACCGGGAAATGATCGGAAACCATCGGCTGGTCGCCTGAAACAATCTCCGCCGCCCCGATCTCGGCGCCGCGGCTGACCAGAATGTGATCCACCTTGATCAAGCCCTCGCGGCTATCGCTCCAGAAATGCAACGTCCGGCGGTTCTTCTCTCCGGCGTGCAAGGTCTGATAGGCATCGAGCAGGCCGTTCGGCCAGATTTGCTCGGAGCCGGCGAGCCGGGCGCGCCGGCCGGTCAGGTAGATCATCCCCGGATTCGACTCGACCGAGTTGAAGTCGCCGATCAGCGCCACCGGTTCGTCCGCATGCTCCCGCCCGTCGATCCGTTTGGAAATCAGCATGGCTGCCCGCTCGCGCGATCCCTGATGGCGGTGATCCCAGTGCGTGTTGAAAACATAGAATCCGCGCCCCGTCGCGAGGTCCACCAGCCGCAGCCACGCCGCCACCCGCGGGATCTCGTTTCCCCAGGTCCGCGAGCCCGCATGCTCCGGCGTGTCGGACAGCCAGAAGGTCCCGCAGTCCGTCGCATCCGACCGGAAACGCTCGCGTTGATAGAAAATCCCGGAATACTCGCCGTCCTGTTTGCCATCCTCACGGCCCACGCCGAAGAATTCGTAATCCGGCAGCGACGCCCACAAATCCGCCGCCTGCCCGTGCTGGGCCTCCTGCACGCCGATGCAATCCGGCCGCTGCCTGCGGATCATCCGCACCGCTCCTGCAACGCGTTCCCGCCACGAGCGCGAGTCGCGGTCCTCGGGGGACTCGTAGCGCACGTTGAAGCTCATCAAATCCAGCTCCACGACGCCATCCGCCCGCACAGGCAACGCTTTGGGCGGACTCGACGCGCGGCTCCGCTGGCAGGCGCACAGGCCGCCAAGCCCCGCCAAAACACAGATCCACAGCAACAGGAATTTCATCAATTGCGGGGCCAATTTACATGCCGTGCCGCATCCGGAAAGGGCTGGCACAAAAAAAGACCGCTTCCATGATGGAAGCGGTCTTTTCATTGAAGTGGATTCGATCGGCTCAGTTAGCGGCGGCCAAGGCGGGAGCGATGACGTTCACGCGGCGGCCTTCCTTGTCGAAGAACACGCGGCCATCGACGAGAGCGAAGAGCGTGTGGTCACGACCGCAACCGACGCCAAGGCCCGGATGCACTTTGGTGCCGCGCTGGCGGATGATGATGTTTCCGGCGATCACGGCTTGGCTGCCGAATTTTTTCACGCCGAGGCGCTTGCTGCGGGAATCGCGACCGTTCTTGACGGAACCTTGTCCTTTTTTATGGGCCATAAAAGTGGGGAAATGAAGTGGTTGGAAATTAGCCGGCGATCGAGGTGATCTCGAGCGTGGTCAGGCTGCGGCGGAAGCCTTTGGTTTTGTGGAAGCCTTTGCGGCGCTTGAACTTGAAGGCAACGCCCTTGGGTCCGCGGTATTGGTTGATGACCTTGGCGGTCACCGAAGCGCCGGCCACGAGCGGAGCGCCGATTTTCACGGTCTCGCCTTCGCCGACGATCAAGACGTCAAACGTGATTGTCGAATCGACTTCGGCATCGAGCTTCTCGACATCGAATTTGTCGCCTTCTTGGATGCGGTATTGTTTACCGCCGGTTTTGATCACTGCGTAGGCCATGGCCGTTTGGGAATAAAAGTTGATCCACCCCTGTGGGCGGGCGGGGAGAACAGCACGCCGCCCCCCCCTGCGCAAGATTTTTTTATGGTGATTCCGAGTTTTCGAAAAAATCGCCCGTCCACCCTTCCGTTTGGGTCGCCGGACGGACTTTCCCTGGCCAGCTTTCTGGGTTGCATCCGGGTGGGCGTTGCAAAACGATGGGCGCGACCCCAATTGAAAATGACATCCGGAAAAGTATTCATCGCCGTGGATTTAGGTGCAGGCAGCGGTCGCGTGATCGCCGCGAAGACGGATTTCTCCAAGCTGGAGCTTGAGGAAATCCACCGTTTCGACAATCTGGGGACGGATCTGCCGGGCGGATCGTTTTGGAACCTCGTCGGGCTTTACCGCGAGATTCTCGAAGGTCTGCGCCGCGCGGTGGAGCGGCACGGCGAGAATATCGTCTCGATCGGCATCGATACCTGGGGCTGCGATTTCGGACTGGTGGATGAAAACGGCGAGCTGTTGGGAATGCCGCACCAATACCGCGACCCGCGCTTCGAGGGCATGGCGGAGGCGATGCACGCGATTTTGCCCGATGCGGAAATTTACGCGCAGACCGGACTCAAGACGAATTTCTATAACAGCTCGCTGCACCTGCTGGCGGAGGCGCGCAAGAAGAGCCCGGCCCTGCTGAATGCGGAGCGCCTGCTCTTCGTGCCGGATCTGCTGGCGTATTGGCTGACCGGCAGGCAGGCGGTCGAGCGGACGGTCGCCTCGACCTCGCAATTGATCGACCCGCGCACCGGCGGCTGGGCGTGGGGCGTGATCGACGCGCTGGGCTTGCCGCGCAAGATCTTCGGCGAAGTGGTCGCGCCGGGCACCGTGCTCGGGCCGATCCGTGAGGAGGTGGCCGCGTTCATCGGCCGGGCCGGCATTCCGGTGGTGGCCACGGCTTGTCACGACACGGCTGCGGCGGTGGCGGGCATTCCGATGATCGGCAGCGGAAACCTTTGGTTGTCCTCGGGCACGTGGTCGATCATGGGCGTGGAGGCGGCCGAGGCGATCACCACGCCGGAGGCGTTCGAGCTGGGATTCTGCAACGAGCTCGGAGTGGATGGCAGCGTCCGGTTTTTGAAAAACATCAGCGGCCTGTGGCTCATCCAGGAATGCAAACGCCAGTGGGAACTCGACGGCGAGAAATTCGGCTACGCGGAAATGGCGGAAATGGCGAACGACGCCGAGCCCTTCACCGCCTTCATCGATCCGGACGACGCGAGCTTCGCCAGCCCCGGCGAAATGCCCGCCAAGATCCGCGCTTACTGCGAGAAAACCGGCCAGCCCGTCCCCGCCGACCACGGCCAGATCCTGCGGGTGGCCAGCGAATCGCTCGCTCTCAAATACCGCGTCGTTTACGACCGCGTCCGCAAACTAACGGGCCGCGATTTCACCCGCCTGCATGCGGGTGGCGGCGGAATTCAAAACGAGCTGCTCAGCCAGGCGACGGCCAACGCGCTCGGAATCGAGGTGATCGCCGGTCCGGTGGAAGCCACGTCTTGCGGCAACGTCATCACCCAGATGGTGGGGACCGGTCATTTGCCGGACATCAAGACCGGGCGGGATTTGATCCGGCGCTCGTTCGAGTTCCGGCTTTTCGCACCCGGTGATTCCGTCGCGTGGGAGGCGGCGTTCGTGCGCTTCAAGGCGGTGATCGGTCTGGACTGAGGCTCAGGGAACCGGCACGACCGGCATCAGGAATAGCTCTTCGCGCCCCAACTTCTTGGAAACCCCGGCAATCCCCGCGAGTGGATTCCTATCCGGCACGAAGCCGCCAGACAGGTGGGAAACAGGGATTACATGCAGGACAGCAAGGACCGGCTCAGGCGGTTTGTCGAACTTTGCGGAAGATGCGGCCAAACCTGCCGAAGACAAGAATCCGGGGAAGGAAGCCGCAAATCCCAGGCATTCTCCACGGTTTCACCCGGTTGGGGGATCACGGCTTTTTCATTTGAAGTCATTGTTGCAGACCATGTTGTAGGGGATGGAGGATTTCGTGCCTGAGAGCTCGAAGATCGCCGGCCATGAGAGGTGGCTGGCGTGGCGGGCTTTGAGCGCGATGAG
>NZ_JBIKBQ010000093.1:0-16651 GCF_058122085.1 Luteolibacter sp.
ACGTTTGTTCAAACAGGCGATGTCGGAACATCGCCCGATCAACCAGCACCAATCGATTTTAACATTTTAACGAAAAAAAATCCTCTTCCCATCAGTTACGGCGAAACGTTGACCTATCAGGTGCAGAACCCGCTTTCGCTGGCGAACTACGATACGATCGCCCGCCTGGTGGGTGGGTATCTCGCATCAACCGGCTCGGACCAGGACGCCGCCGCCGTGCAATGGGCGATCTGGGAAGTGACCACGGAGTCGCTTTTGAGCGCGTCACTTTTCGACGGAAGTATCAGAATCATCGAGCCTGTCAGTGAAGGCACGGCCACCCTCGCCAACCAATATCTGGCGAACGTCAAGAATTACACCCCGGTGGCCCTGACCTACCTGAGAAATGACGGCCGCCAGGACGTCGTGACCTGGAATGTCATTCCGGAACCTGCCTCCGCCGGTTTGGCCGCCCTTTCCGGCTTGCTCCTGCTGCGCCGTCGGCGGGCTTGATTCCGGAGTGCTCGAAGCCCTGCGCCCTGCGATGCGGAGAGTTGTTTTGCCCGTGCGGGTCGACATCCCGGACCGCTCGTGTCATTTTGCGGCATGAGCGGCACGGTCGATAGCCAACTTCCGGCGGCAGAATCCGGGGGAGTGCATGCGCGCAGTCCTTCCTCCGAAAAAGTCGCGCTATTCCGTTCGCTTTTCCGGGGACGAGAGGATGTCTATCCAAGGCGTTTCGAGAGCAAGAAAACCGGTCGCGCCGGTTACGCTCCGGCCTGCGGCAATGAGTGGGTCCGGGGGATTTGTGAGAAGCCCCGGATCAAATGCGGTGACTGCCCACACCGTGCTTTCCTGCCCGTGACGGATGAAGTCATCCGCTGGCATTTGTCTGGCAAAGACGCTGCGGGTCAGGACTTCGTCGCCGGTGTCTATCCGATGTTCGCGGACGAGACATGTTGTTTCCTCGCCATGGATTTCGACAAGGACGCTTGGCGGGACGACGTGCTCGCGGTGATGGAAACCTGCCGACGCCTGCAAATCCCCGCCGCGCTCGAACGCTCGAGCTCCGGCAATGGCGGTCATGTGTGGCTGTTTTTCGAGGCTGTGCCCGCCACGCTCGCGCGCAAGCTCGGTTCGTTCATCCTGACGGAAACGATGGAGCTCCGGCCTGAGCTCGGGCTCGCCTCTTACGACCGGCTTTTTCCCAACCAGGACACCTTGCCGAAGGGCGGCTTCGGAAACCTGATCGCCCTGCCGATGCAGAAGCGGCCGCGGGACAATGGGCACAGTGTCTTCGTGGATGAGACGTTGACGCCACTTTCGGATCAATGGGCTTTCCTCTCCGCGATGCGGCGTTTGTCACGGGACCGCATCGAGGCCATCGCTCTTGAAGCGGAAAGCCGGGGCCGCGTGGTCGGCGTGCGTTTCGCTCTCTCGCCCGACGACGAGGCGGAGCCGTGGAACAGCCCGCCATCCCGCCGGTATCGCGAGCCCGCGATCATCGGTCCGTTGCCAAAGGAAATCGAGGTGGTCCTCGGCGACCTCATCTATCTGGAAAAACAATCGCTGCCGCCCGCCTTGCGCAATCGGCTGCTGCGGCTTGCGGCTTTTCAAAACCCGGAGTTCTATCGGGCCCAGGCGATGCGTCTTTCCACTTACGAGAAACCGCGGATTATCGCCTGCGCGGATGATCTGCCCGCGCACATCGGTTTGCCGAGAGGTTGCTTGGACGAGGCTCTCGCGCTTTTCCGCGAGCTGAAAATCGAGCCGCGAATCATCGATCGGCGCGTTGCTGGAAATCCGTTGGATCTCCAATTCACGGGCACTCTCCGACCGGAGCAGGAAACCGCCGCAGCAGCGATGCTCGAGCACGACACAGGCGTTTTGTCCGCCACCACCGCCTTCGGGAAAACCGTGTTAGCCGCACATCTCATCGCCGCCCGGGGAGTGAACACGCTCGTGCTGGTCCACCGCCAGCAACTGCTCGAACAATGGATCGAACGTCTCTCCTCCTTCCTCGGACTGCCCGCCAAGTCCATCGGCCGGCTTGGCGGCGGGCATAAAAGGCTGACAGGCGGCATCGACGTCGCGCTCATCCAAAGCCTCGTTCGCAAGGGCGTCGTCGATGACCGCGTGGCGGACTACGGGCATTTGATCGTGGATGAATGCCATCACCTGTCTGCCCACAGCTTCGAGCTTGTCGCCCGGCGCGCCAAGGCCCGCTTCGTGCTCGGCCTGTCCGCCACCGTGGCGCGGAAGGACGGCCATCATCCGATTATTTTCATGCAGTGCGGTCCGGTGCGCCACCGCGTGGATGCCAGACAACAGGCGGACGCCCGCCCGTTTTCCCACCATGTCATCGTCCGCCCCACCGGCCTCCGCTCCATTGCCGACGCCGATCCCGACCGGCGCGTCGAATACCAGAACCTCTGCGCGGAAATCATCCGCTCGGAGCCTCGGAACGCCATGATCCGCGACGACGTGACCGTCGCGCTGCGCGAGGGGCGTTCGCCGCTCGTTCTGACCGAGCGCACCGAACATGTCGCGGCTCTGGCGGAAATGATCCGTCCGCACGCGGCCCATCTAATCACTCTTCAAGGCGGCATGGGCAGAAAGTCCCTGCGTGAGGCGTTGGCGCGGCTCGCCGCCGTTCCGGAAGGCGAATCACGGGTCGTGATCGCAACCGGCAAGTTCATCGGTGAGGGGTTCGACGACTCGCGGCTCGACACGCTTTTTCTAACGATGCCTGTTTCCTGGCGCGGCATCATCGCCCAATACGCGGGACGACTCCACCGCCTTCACGATGGCAAACGCGAGGTCAGGATTCATGACTATGCGGATCTGGACATCCCGATGCTGTCCCGGATGTTCGACAAGCGCTGCGCGGGCTACGAGGCGGTCGGTTACACCGTTTTACTGCCTGCCAGCGCGCTTCCTGGCTGGCCCGCCGAAGTTCCGCTGCCTATCGATCCTGTATGGAAAAAGGACTATGCGGCCAGCGTCCGTCGTTTGATTCGGGACGGCGTGGATGTCCCGCTTGCGGATCTTTTTGTCGGGATCACCCGCCTGCCCACCGACCAAGCCCGCGCCCGGAGCGCGTCGGAGGAGTTCCTTTTCACGCGCCTGCAATCCATCAGTGATACGGCAGGTCTGTTCAGGCTCAATGCCAAGCTCCCGATTCCTTTCGACGGCTGGAGCGAGATGGAAGTCGATCTGTATTGCGCGGAGCTCAAGCTGGCGATCGAGATCGATGGTCCGCAGCATCTATCCGATCCTGTCGCCTACCGAAGCGACCGGCGCAAGGACGGGCTGCTCCAGGAAAGCGGCTGCTTCGTGCTCCGGTTTCTGGCTGAGGATCTCGGGAGAAATCTGGGTGCCATTCTCGACGCCGTTCTCCGGGCAGTCGCACATCTTCGGAGGTAGGTGCTCCCGGCTGGGACAGTCGGGATACTTTCCTTTCTTACAGCGCGCCGAAGCGGCGGTGGCGACGCTGGTATTCTTGGACGGCTTCGCCCAAGTCGCGCTGGCGGAAGTCCGGCCAGAATTTTTTGACGATGACGATCTCGGCGTAGCTGATCTGCCAGAGCAGGAAATTGGAAACGCGCATCTCGCCGGAGGTGCGGACGAGCAGGTCGGGATCGGGGATGCCGGCGGTTTGCAAGCGGGAGGCGAAGAGCTCGGCGTCGATGTCGGCGGGCGAGATTTTTCCGGCGACGGCGTCGGTCGCGAGCGAGCGGGCGGCGGCGACGATTTCCTCGCGGCCGCCGTAAGACAGCGCGAGGACGAGCGTCATCGTCGTGTTGCCGGCGGTGCTGGCTTGGATCCGCTCGATGAGCGCGCGGGTCTTGGCGGGCAGGCGGTCGAGCTGGCCGATGGCGAGCAGGCGGACGTTCTGGCGGTCGAGGTCTTTGGCTTTTTCGTCGAGGAAACGGTCGAGCAAGGTCATCAGCGCGCTGACTTCGGTGGCGGGGCGGCTCCAGTTTTCGGAGGAAAACGCATAGAGCGTTAGATACTCCACGCCGAGCTCGATGCAGGCTTCCATGACTTCGCGCACGGATTCCGCGCCGGCGCGGTGGCCTTCCAGGCGGGGAAGGCCGCGCTCCTTGGCCCAGCGGCCGTTGCCATCCATGATGATGGCGATGTGGCGGGGGATTTCCGGGTGCGAAGGCATGGAAGAAATAGGTCCTATAAGACTTATACGACCTATGGCACAACCAATGTCTGCACGCGGTCAGGACCGACTCCAACAAAAGCGATCGGCGCTCCGCAGAGTTCTGAGAGACGCGCCAGGTAGGCTTTCGCCTGGGCGGGAAGCTGTTCGAATTTCGTGCACGCGGTGGTGTCGGATTTCCAGCCGGGAAGCGTTTCATACACCGGCAGCGCTCGGTCCCATGCCTTGCGGTCGGCGGGTGGGAGTTCGTGGATGACGCCGCCGATGTTGTAGCCGGTGCAGATTTGCAGCGTCTCGTATTCGTCGAGGCCATCGACGTTCGTCACGGCGAGACCTGTGACGCCGTTGACCATGCAGGCGAAGCGGAGCAGCACGGTGTCCAGCCAGCCGCAGCCGCGCGGGCGGCCGGAGACGACGCCGAATTCGCGGCCGAGACC
The DNA here is from genome assembly GCF_058122085.1 of Luteolibacter sp. Lineage (NCBI taxonomy): Bacteria > Pseudomonadati > Verrucomicrobiota > Verrucomicrobiia > Verrucomicrobiales > Verrucomicrobiaceae > Luteolibacter > Luteolibacter sp. Next base: position 4,591 of record NZ_JBIKBQ010000093.1, read on the forward strand.
GTGGAGGTATTCGGACAGGCCTTCATCGACGGTGGGGAAGGGGCCGGAACCGACGCGGGTGGTGTAGGCCTTGCAAACGCCGATCACGCGGCCGATGGCGTTCGGTGGCAGTCCGGAGCCGGTGCAGGAGCCGCCGGAGGTGGTGTTGGACGATGTGACAAACGGATAGGTTCCGTAGTCGATGTCGAGCAAGGTTCCCTGGGCACCTTCAAACAGGATGGATTTTCCCGACTTCCACGCGGCGTGGAGCACGGGAATCGTGTTGGTGACGTGCGGGCGGAGACGAGCGAAGGCGGTGTAAATCTCCTCGAGCACTTGGTCAGTGGTGAACTGCGGCAGGTCGTATTTCGCCAGGATTTCATTCACCTCGACGAGTCGCCGGGTGACTTGGGCGCGGGTGAACTCCTCGTCCAACAGGTCGGCGATGCGGATGCCGCAACGGTTCACCTTGTCGGAGTAGGTCGGGCCGATGCCGCGCTTGGTGGTGCCGATTTTCTGGTCGCCGAGGGCGATTTCGCGGGCGGCGTCCAGTTCCTTGTGGAAGGGGAACACGACGTGGGCGCGGTCCGAGATGAGGAGTTTGTCGGGAGTGACGGAAACGCCGAGCGCTTCGTTGCGCTCGATTTCCGCGACGAGGCCGGAGGGATCGACGACGACACCGTTGCCGATGATGTTGATTTTGCCGTCCCAGATGATGCCGGACGGCAGCAGGTTTAAAATATAACGGACGCCCTTGGCGATGACCGTGTGGCCCGCGTTGTTGCCGCCTTGACCGCGAACGACGATGTCGGCGTCTTCCGTGAGATAATCGACGATCTTGCCTTTGCCTTCATCGCCCCATTGGAGGCCAACAATAATGGTATTCATTTTAGATAAGATTTCTTTAACCGCGAATGGACGCGGATAGACGCTAATGGAAGAGGAATCTACGAGGTGAGAATCATGCGCTCCCATTCAAGCTTGGGTTTTTTGAAGTTGATGATGAGGCCGACTGGTAGGCCTGTGATTCGGAGATAGTTGAGCATTTGGCCGCGCTCGATGTCGGTGATTCTGTCGATGGTTTTTGTATCAACGACAATCTTGCCATAGGCGATGAGGTCGGGAACGAACTCGCCGACTTGGGTCTCTCTCCAAACTACTGGAAATGGCCGTTGTTGTTCGAAGGCAATCCCTCTGTGCGGGAACTCGACCGCCAGGGAGTTTTCATATGGTTTCTCATGAAGCCCATGTCCGATACCGTTGATGATTTCAAGGGCGCACGAAATGATGGCGTAAACCTCATCCTTGAAAATCAATTCGCGTCCATTGGCGTCCATTCGCGGTTAAATCCCTTTTGTTTTTGAGATCAGCGCGGCGAACTCCTCGAAGAAGTAGGCGGCGTCGTTCGGGCCGGGTGCGGCTTCCGGGTGGTATTGGACGCTGAAGACTGGCAGGTCGCGGTGGCGCATGCCCTCGACGGTGTTGTCGTTCAGGTTGATGTGGGTGACTTCGATTTCCGGCGGAAGGGAGTCGGGATCGACGGCGAATCCGTGGTTCTGCGAGGTGATGGAGATTTTTCCGGTGCGCAGGTCCTTGACCGGCTGGTTGCCGCCGCGGTGGCCGAATTTCAGCTTGAAGGTCGTGCCGCCGAAGGCGTGGGCGAGGATCTGGTTGCCGAGGCAGATGCCGAAAATCGGCAGCTTGCCGATGAGCGTGCGGATTTCCTCGTGGATGTAGCCGAGCGCGGCCGGATCGCCGGGGCCGTTGGAGAGGAAGACGCCGTCGGGATTTTTCGCGAGCACTTCGGCGGCGGTGGTGCGGGAATTGACGACCTCGACCTCGAAACCGGCCTGGCGGAGGCGGCGCAGGATATTGTATTTCAAGCCGAAGTCGTAGGCCACGATGCGATGGCGGACGGGCGGAAGTTCGATGTGATAGCCTTCCTTTTTGGCCAGCACGTTCGGCAGCGTCCATTCGCGGGACTCCTCGCCCCAGACATAGGATTCCGGGGTGGAAACTTCCTTCACGTAGTCCATGCCTTCCATCGAGGGCGAGGCTTTGGCCGCGGCGACGGCGGCTTCCGCGTCGAGTTGGGTGGTGACGCAGGCGCGCATGGCTCCGAGCGAACGGAGGTGTTTGGCGAGGGCGCGGGTGTCGATGCCTTCGATACCGAGAATCTTGTTTTCCGACAGATACTCGGCAAGCGGCTGCGTGGAGCGCCAGTTCGACGGCACCTCGCAAAGCTCGCCGATAACGAAAGCGCGGATGTGGGGCGCGGCGGACTCGGAATCTTCCGGGTTGACCCCGTAGTTCCCGATCTGGGGGTAGGTCATCGCGACGATTTGGCCACGATAAGAGGGATCGGTGATCACCTCCTGGTAGCCTGTCATCGAGGTGTTGAAACAAATTTCTCCGGTGGTGGTTCCGGTGGCTCCGAAGGCGGTTCCTTCGAAACAGCGTCCATCTTCAAGGGCTAGAATGGCAGTAATCGGCACGGCGGGCGCAAACTAGGCAGCCGATCCGAACGATGCAAGCGAATGCTTATTCTTCTCATTCGCCGCCATTTCAAAGATTGGAACCGCGAATGAACGCCAATGAGCAGAAATCCTCCCGATTCAAGAAATCCCCATTCGCGTCCCTTCGCGTTGATTCGCGGTTAAAAATCCAGATGCCCGGTCACTCTCGCGCCCGGCTATCGATCAAAATCGTGACCGGGCCGTCGTTGACGAGCGCGACTTTCATGTCGGCACCGAAGATCCCGCGGCCGACGGGCTTGCCGGTTTCTCGCTCCAAGGCGGCGCAGAATTGTTCGTAAAGCGGCTCGGAGATCGCGGGGGCGGCGGATTTCAGGAACGACGGGCGGTTGCCCTTTTTGGTCGAGGCGTGGAGCGTGAATTGGCTGACGACGATGATTTCTCCGCCCGCATCGGTCACGGACTGGTTCATTTTGCCCTCCGGATCGGAGAAAATCCGCAGTTTTGCGACCTTGCCGCTGAGCCATGCGACGTCATCCGCCGTGTCGCCTTCCTCCACGCCGAGAAGGACGAGCAGTCCGCAGCCGATTCGGGAAATGGTCCGGCCTTCGATTTCCACCGAAGCTTCGGACACCCGCTGGATCACCGCCCGCATGACGTTTTCACAAGGGGATAAATCGTTTTCACGAGTTCAAGACACACGCGGGAGAAATAGATTTTCGACCACGCTGCGTCAAGAAGTGCGGATGCGAAATATTTCTTCTAAGAAATCACCGTTTGGGGTGTCTTAGTCGTTGTTATGAAAACTCTGACTTGGATCTGTCTCGTCGCCTTTCTCTCCCCCCTCAACCTGATGGCTCAAGACCCGAACGCCCTCCGCAAGGAACGCGACAAGCTCGCGGAGCGCGGGATGTGGCGGGAGGCATTGAATCTATACGGGGAAAAGCTGATGCCGATCTCGGACGAGAAATCGGATCTGGACTTGAGAATGGCCGTCGAGGTGATCCGTGGACAAAACGTGTGGGGCGAGTTTGATGAACTCATCGAGCGCGCGATTGCCATTCACCCGGACAACGCGATGCTGCTGGTGCAGGCGGCGGCGTCCTATCATTCCGCACCCCATTCCGGCCGGCTTGTCGCCTGGGAATTCGAACGCGGCGGCGGGCCGCGATACGGGAGGAGTTCGATGGGGCCGGATGAGGTTCCGGAAGCTTCAGCCGGTTCATGGGTGAATACGTTCTATCGCGATCAGGTTCGCTCGTTCCAGATTTTCCGCGAGGCCGTCGGCAAATCCAAAAACGACGCCGAGCGCTACCGGGCGTGGGAGGTGTTCTCGGGGATTCGACGCGAGGAGGCAAGCGGAGAGGCATGGAAACTCCAGACTCTCACGCCCCTTGAAAATCTACCCGAATGGGGCGAACCGGGACCGCAAGGCGGCACCGAAGGCGCGCCGTGGGCGAAGGACGGGCCGGTGCTCTACGAAGTTCCCGCATCCTGGGAAGCCGCGAAAAACGACGGTGAGCGTTGGCGCTTCGCCCTCGCGGAACGGGTCCGGCTCAAGCCTGAAACGGCTGCCAGCGTCACACTCGAACTCGCGGATTTCTCGAATTCCCAGTTCGGCACGGAGACCCTCTCGTCATTCGGATGGTGGCGTCAGCAGGATCCGGACAGCGCGAAGGGGATTCTCGAAATGGACACGCTGGCTGAGGACGAATGCCTCGCGAAAACCTCGGATGGCGTCCGCCGTTTCAAGCTACCCGCCGCCCACCATTTCATCGCGCTCTATCGCTCGATCATGAATGAAAAAGAGCAGGCCGGAGACGCGCTCGTCCAAGTTTTCCTCAACCGCCGCCAATACGACAAGGCCCGCGAAGTGCTGGAGCAAACCATCGCCAAGCACGGCCCCGGTCATGACGACTCGCGCAAGAAGCTCCTCAAACAAATCACCGGCAACTGGGGCCGCTTCGAGTCCGCCGAGACCGTGCCCGCCGGAGTGAAACCGAAACTGCCGCTGGTATTCCGCAACGCATCGAACATCAAGCTCACCGCCGCCCCCGTGGACATGGAGGCGGTGCTCAAGGACACGCTTGACTACCTGAAAAGCAACCCGCGCGAGCTCGATTGGCAGCGCCTCAATCCCTCGCAGATCGCCAGCCGGCTCATTAAGGAAAACCAGTCCAAGTTCATCGGCGAAGCCGCCGCAAACTGGGAAACGAAACTCACCCCGCGCGAAAAACACCGCGACACCCGCGCCGATCTGGAAGTGCCGCTCGACAAGGCCGGCGCCTGGTGGATCACCGGGAAAATGGACGGTGGCAACGAGTTCCACACGCTCGTCTGGATCGTGGATTCCGTGCTGGTGCAGAATGACGTGGGCGGCAAGAAGCAGTGGTGGGTCGCCGATGCCGCGGGCGGCGCGCCGGTGATCGACTCGGACATCGAGTTTTTCGGCTACCGGACCATTCATCTCGAACGGAAAAATCCTCTCGCACGCCGCATGGAAGTCCGCACCAGGGAATTCAACCGCAAAACGGATGAGGATGGAAAAACCCTGCTCAAGCCCGGTGATTTTGATCATGATTTCCAGTGGCTCGCGATCGCCCGCAAAGCCGGCCGGGCTACCGCGTTTTACGGGTTCCAGCCTTATGGCATCGCGGAGCCCCAGCTTGAGAACGGCAACCGCGACATCACTTACGGCATCTCGGACCGTCCTCTCTACAAACCCGGCGACACCGTGCATTTGAAATTCTATCTGCGTAATGTCGGTTATTTCGAGCCGAACGAGGACGCCTATGCGAACCAATCCGGCACGCTCGTCCTGTATAACGGCCGTGGCGAGGAAGTGATGAAGCTTCAGAACCTCAAGACCGACGCGCTCGGCGCGATGGAGTGTGAGGTCGTGATTCCCAAGGACGCGGTGCTCGGAAGCTGGAGCGCGGCCTATCAAATCGGTGACCGGGTTTCCGCCTCCGTTAGTCTGCGGGTGGAGGAATACCGCAAGCCGGAATACGAGGTGAAGGTCGAGGCTCCGGACGCGCCGGTGAAGCTCGGTGATAAATTCACGGCGACGGTGAAGGCGACTTATTTCCACGGTGCTCCGGTGCGCAACGCGAACGTCGAGATCATCGTGAAGCGTGGCTCGATCGGCGAGCGCTGGTTCCCGGTTTCGCCCTGGGATTGGCTGTATGGCCCTGGTGCCTGGTGGAATGGCAGCGAGGCTTCCTGGCATCCGACATGGAAAAACTGGGGCTGTATCCCGCCGCATCCGCCGTGGTGGCAGGAGAACCGCTGGACGCCGGACGAACTCGTGCTCAAGCGCAATGTTGCCATCGGTCCCGACGGCACCGCGAAGATCGAAATCGACACCGCGCCCGCCAAGGAAATCCATGGCGACATGGATGCGAAATACACCATTGAGGCCCGCGTGGTGGATGCCTCGCGCCGCGAGGAGCGTGGCACCGGCTCGGTGATCGCCGCGCGCAAGCCGTTCGAGGTCGTGGTGTGGACGGATCGCGGTTACACCCGCGCCGGGGACCAGGTGGAGGCGACGATTTCCGCCGCGACTCTGGCAGGAAAGCCAGTCGTCGGCGCGAAAGGCAAGCTCGTCATTTTCAAACTCACCAGCGGCGAAAACGGCCGGATCGAGGAGAAGGAAATTCAGTCGTTTCCGGTGGAGACCGACGCGCAGGGTGAAGTGAAGCAGCGCTTCGCCGCGCCCGCCACCGGCCAGTACCGCCTCGCTGCAAGCCTCTCGATCAAGGACGGTCAATCGGCGGAAGGCGCGACGATTCTCAACGTTCACGGTCCTGGCCGAGCCGACCCTGCGGACTGGCATTTCGGCCCGCTGGAAATCATCGCCGACAAGCCGTCCCACGCACCGGGCGAGACGGTGAAACTCCGCGTCAACAGCGACAAGGACAACGCCAACATCTGGCTCTTCCTCCACATCGCAGGCTCCGCCGGTCGGGAGGCCCGCCGCATCCGGCTCGATGGCAAGAGCCTCGAAGTCGAGGTCCCGCTCGATCTGCGCGACATGCCGAACATGTTCATCGAGGGCGTCAGCGTCCACGGCGCCAAGATTCACACCGCCGTCCGGCAGATCCTGCTGCCGCCGGTTAGCAAGTTGATCGAGGTCACGCTCGAGCCTGCGAAAAGCCGGGTGAAGCCGCGCGAAACCTCCGCCCTTCGCGTCACCTTGCGCGATGCCGAGGGCAAGCCGGTCACCGGCACCGCCGTGCTGACGGTGTATGAAAAGTCGCTTGAGGCGATCACCGGTGGCTCTAACGTCGGGAAGATCCATGAGAATTTCTGGACGTGGAAAAATAGCTATTACCCGGGACAGTCGGGCGATTCGATTCCCCATTCACCGGGAAATCTGCTGCGTCCGAAAACCGTCGGGATGCAGTCGCTCGGGCGTTTCGGCGACGAGGGACGCTATGCGGCGAAAGGCATGGGAGGCGGTGGTTTCGGCGCGAGGTCCATGATGATGGAGAGAGTTGCCATGGACGGTGCTCCCATGATGGCGATGGACGCGTCCGCAGCTCCGGAAGCCAAAATGGCTGGGGAAGGTGATCCCTTTGCAGGCACTGCCGCACCCGCCGCCAATCCCATTCTCGTCCGCAAGGATTTCGCCGATCTCTTGAAATGGTCCGGCGCGATCCGGACCGATGCCGATGGCCGCGCCGAAATACCGCTGGAATTCCCCGACAACCTCACCACCTGGAAAGCCCGCGTCTGGGTGTTGACCAAGGGCACGCAGGTCGGCGAGGGCAGCGCGGAAATCATCACTTCCAAGGAACTGCTGGTCCGTCTGCAAGCGCCGCGGTTCTTGGTGGAACGCGACGAGTCGGTCTTCAGCGCGGTGGTCCAGAATGATCACGACGCACCGAAGACGGTGAAGGTTTCCCTCGAACTGGATGGCAGCAACCTCGAAGCCATCGACGGCGCGCCGCGGACCGTGGAAATCGCCGCGCGCTCGGAAGCACGCGTTGATTGGCGGGTCAAAGCGCTGCGCGAAGGCGAGGCGGCCTTCCGGATGCGTGCGGATTCCGGCGACGATGGCGATGCCGTGGAACGCAAGCTGCCAGTGCTGGTCCATGGCATGTCGCGGCAGGACGCGTGGAGCCGCGCGGTCGAACCGGGTGCGGATTCCGCCAGGATCCAGATCGAGGTGCCGGAGCAACGGCGGCAGGATCAATCGAAGCTCACCGTGCGGTTTTCACCGACCATCGCCGGCGCGGTGGTCGATGCGATTCCCTATCTGGCGAGCTATCCGCACGGCTGCACCGAGCAGACGCTGAACCGCTTCGTGCCCGCCGTGATCGCCCAACAGATGCTGCGCGATCTCAAGATCAACCTCGCGGAAGTGAAGGCGAAGCGCACCAACCTCAACCCGCAGGAACTCGGCAATGCCGCCGACCGCGCGGCGCAGTGGAAGCAATGGCAGGCGAACCCGGTCTTCGACGAAGTGGAGATGGAGAAGATGGTCGCGAAGGGCATCGAGAAACTCATGTCCATGCAGAACTCCGACGGCGGCTGGGGCTGGTTCGCCGGCTACGGCGAGACCTCCTATCCGCACACCACGGCGGTGGTGGTCCATGGCTTGCTGGTCGCGAAGCAGAACGGCGCGAAGATTCCCGATGCCATGCTCAACTCCGGCATTGCCTGGCTGATGGCCTACGAGCGCAAGCAAACCGCCGCTCTGCAACTCCATGTCGAGCGCGAGGCTTTGCGCAAGGAAGGCAAGAAGATCAAGGACTCGAACAAATACGAGAAATCCGCGTGCGACGCGATGGACGCGTTCGTCCGACTCGTTCTCGGCGAGGCCAAGCGCGACTCGGAGCCGATGCTGGCTTTCCTCTATCGGGACCGCGTCGGCCTGCCGGTGTATGCCAAGTGCCTGCTCGGCCTCGAACATCACCGCAAGGGCGACGAGGCGCGCCGCGATGAAGTGATGAAGATGATTTCCCAATACCTCAAGCGCGACCCGGAGAACCAAACGGCTTACCTCGACCTCCAGAACACGAATCACTGGTGGAACTGGTATGGCAGCGGGGTCGAGGCGCATGCCTGGTATCTCAAGCTGCTTGCCGCGGTGAAGCCGCAGGACGCGGATACGCGCGGCTTGGTGAAGTATCTGGTGAACAACCGCAAACACGCGACTTACTGGGAATCCACCCGCGACACCGCGTTCGCCGTCGAGGCCATCGCCAGCTATTTCAAGGCCAGCGGCGAGGACGCGCCGGAGATGGAGGTCGATGTCCTGCTCGACGGGAAATCGCTGCGCAAGGTTTCCATCAACCGGGAAAACCTCTTCACCTTTGACGGCACGGTCGCGCTAACGGGCGACGCCGTGACCACGGGGAAACACGCCGTCGAACTCCGGAAGTCCGGCAAGGGCACGCTCTACGCCAACGCCTATCTGGAGGTCTTCACGCTTGAGGACAAGCTCCGCGCCGCGGGCCTGGAGGTGAAGGTGCAGCGCCGGATTTCCAAACTCATCGCCTTGGAGAAGGAAACCGAGGTGCCGGATTCCACGGGCATGGTGGTGAAACAGCAGGCCGAGCGGTTCCGCCGCGAACCGCTGGCGGACGGGGCGAAACTCGCTTCCGGCGACCGCGTGGAGGTGGAGCTGATCCTCGAAAGCAAGAACGACTACGAGTATCTGATTTTCTCTGATGCCAAGGCCGCCGGCTTCGAGGCGCTCGACGCCCTGAGCGGCTACGTCGGCGGTGGTGACGGATTCAGCGCTTACATGGAGCCGCGCGACCAGACGGTGGACTTCTTCATCCGCGCCCTGCCTCGCGGGACGCACACGCTCCGCTATCAGCTCCGCGCCGAGGCGCCGGGGATTTACAAAGCCCTGCCCGCGACGGCGGAGGCGATGTATGCGCCCGAACTGAGAGGGAACTCCGAGGATCTGAAACTGGAGATTTTGAAATAGTCCGGCTGAGACAGCCGGGACACATTATTCATCAGGATTTCGACGCGTCGCCGGCGGGCGCGCCGAAATTCAGCGAGTGCGTGAGTTTCTCCCGGCGCTCGCGGACGAGGCGGACGAGGCGGACGACGAGCGCGGTCCAGCCGGTCTGGTGCGAGGCGCCGAGTCCCTCGCCGGTCTCGGCGTGGAAATACTCGTGGAATAACAGCAGGTCCTGCCAGTGGGTGACGTCGCTGTAGCGCCCGGCCTCGCCGAAGCAGGGGCGGTAGCCATCCTTGTCTGGCAGGAACAGCGAGATCAGCCGGTCGCACAGGTCGATGGCGACCTGGCGGAGCGTCACGAGATTTCCGGAGCCGGTGGGATACTCGATCTTGAAGGTGTCGCCGTAGAAATAGTCGTAGCGCTCGAGCGCCTCGATGATGAGGAAGTTGATGAGGAAGTTGATGAGGAAGTTGATGGGGAAGTTGATGGGGAACCAGATCGGTCCGCGCCAGTTCGAGTTGCCGCCGAACATGTCGGTCGTGGCCTCGCCCGGCGTGTAGGGGACCTCGTGGCGCTGGCCGTGGTGCTCGAAGACGAAGGGCTTTTCCTCATGCGCCCTGCTGAGCGAGCGGATGCCGAAGTTGGATAGAAACTCCTTGGGATCGAGCATGTAGGCGAGGCTCGCGCGGAGCCGCGCCTTGGAGGGAATGGCGAGCAGGCAGCTGCCGGGGTTCTTGTCGCCCTGTACGCGGCGGACGGTGATGTATTTGAGCAGGTCCGGCCGGTTGACGAGGAACCAGTCCATCCGCCTGCGGAAACTCGGCAGCGCGTCGATGGTTTTCTGTTTGATCACGGTCACGGCTCCCAGACCGCTGGAATGAACTCCCAGCTTGCTTTGCCGAGTATTGGAGCCTTAGCGAAGAGTTCAGAACCGCCCGCAGTCATGTCAGCGAAATCATGGCGGCCAGAGTGGAAATCCTCGGGACAAATATTGAGCTTTCCCGGGTCAAATTCACCAGGAACGGCGAAGACGATGGCGGGATCATCCTTGCTGGCAGCACCATGCACGCTAACCCTCGGATGGGTGACGGCGGTGGAGTCCTCAGCAGCGTCAAACAGATCGATACCAGCGACCCGAAACTCCGGAAGATGGATCGCCTCCTGACTCTAGGAGAAGACGCCGCTCGCGCATATTTTGAGCGACTGGTCGCAACAAAAGAGATCACGCTGCAAAAGGCATTTTTGGCATGCGGGCAACACCGGTTGACGGTGGCCGACGAACTCCGCGTCCTGCTCGATGAGCTGGCTAACATTGGCTTCGATCTGTTCAAAGCCCGCACGTCCGCGCTTGGCTTGGCAGACTATCAGGTCCGCAGGCTCTACCACGGCAGCGCGGACTTCCTCCGATTTGCAGACCTCGGGACAGCCATTATCGGTGGCGCACGCTCCGCTGGCCTCGATGCTAACCGCCAGCCCGTCATCTATTCCGATGTAGATGTGCCGAGCCAAGCGGGCTGGAGCCTCCAGATGGCCGACCGCCTCGCAGAACTGAAACCCTTATTCACCGAAGGCCGGAAGGAATTGGCAAAGGCACGGAAGGTTTCCGCCGCCGCATAACCTCCGGCGTAACATTTTCCCCGGAAGGGGTTGCGATGGCTTGCTGAGCCGCCGCCAGTCTCACGCGAGGCTGGCGGTTTTTTGTGTCGGGGCCGGAGCAAAACTAGACAGAGACGGTTCAAAACTAGACACCGGCGACGGAGCAAAACTGGATTTCTGGGGGATTGCGCCGTAAGTGACTGGTATCGAGCGGATGCGAAGTGAGTATTGAGCGTCGTCCGCAGGGTACGGCTCTGCCGGAGGGCAACCGGAGCGGCGGGCGTTGCCAAAGGGGCTATGGCCTCGGTGTCGCGGCACGGATTACCCCGTCCGCGACACTCCTCACCAAATGCCCATTGGCCCAATGCGGAAAACTCCGGGGGTTTGGGGGCAGCGCCCCCATGGTGGAGGATTGCCGAAGGCACACGATTGAGGCGATGTTGCCCGGCGTGCAAAGAAACAACTCATTCATCGCCTGCCGCCCGACTTCATCCGCAACATCCTCAAGGATTTCAACTCCGGTGCGCTGGACGCGCCCAGTGCCGCCGCCCGCCTGGGCGTAAGCCGCGCAAGGCTCTACCAGCTACGCACTGACTACCTCAAGGACAAGCCCGACTATCAGCCCAAGGCCAGCGGAGGCGACCGGCGTGAGGACTGGCCGCCCGAAGTCGTCGATTTTCTCAAGGGCTTCCTGCCCGTGCAAAGTCCACCTAACTATCAACTCGTCGCCGACGAGATGGACCGGCTGTGCAACTTCAAGCGGGCCCGCGCCACTGTCCAAACCTACGTCAAAACCAACCTCTCGCACCTGGTTCCCACGCCCACGCCCAAGAAGCGCACCTACCGGCGCTTCCGCCGTGCCCACGTCGGCAAACTTTGGCAGCATGACAGTTCGATCCACCAGTGGTGGCCGGCTCCGCAAAAACAAACCTTGCTGCTCACCGTCGATGATTGCTCGGGCGTGTTTGCCGCGGGCCGCTTCGTCGAGCGTGACACCACCTGGAACCACTTCATGCACTTCCGCGAGGCTTTCGAGCGTCACGGCCTGCCGGAGGCGATCTATACCGACGCCCTGAGCCTCTTCGGACCA
>NZ_JBIKBQ010000094.1:0-16480 GCF_058122085.1 Luteolibacter sp.
GACATGTGGGATTACAAGCCGCGCCTGGAAGAATTCAATGGTCAGGACATTCCCAAAGAAATCCTGGGTGCCGACTTCAAACCCAGCGGCATGACCGCCGGCAGTTCGCGTTTCACCGTCAAGGCGAGCCCGTTCAAGTTCAAGCAGTACGGCCAATGCGGCCGCTTCGTCAGCGATGCCTTGCCGTGGACCGCCAAGTGCGTGGACGACATCGCCACAATCCATTCGATGTACTCGGACGCGATCAATCACGAGCCAGCCATCATGCTCATGAATACGGCCGCGATGTTTCCCGGCCGCCCGGCGCTTGGTGCATGGATTTCCTACGGCTTGGGCAGCATGAACTCGAACCTGCCCTCGTTCGTCGTGCTTAACTCCACCCAGCTGCCAGGCCTATCGGGCCAACCGGTGACGCCGCGCCTGTGGTCGAGTTCGTTTTTACCCACCGAACACGCAGGCGTCGCGCTGCGGGCAGGTGCTGATCCCGTGCTCTATCTGCGCGATCCCGAAGGCATGGACCGCGCACTGCGGCGAAACCTGATAGATGGCGTTGCCGAGCATAACGAGCGCACCTTCAAGTCTCTCGGCGATTCCGAGACCCACGCTCGCATCGCCCAGTATGAAATGGCCTTCAACATGCAGATGAGCGTGCCGGAACTCGCGGATTTCTCCGACGAGCCGGAAAGCACTTGGGAGCTCTACGGCCCCGACGCCAAGAAGCCCGGCAGCTTCAGCTACAACTGCCTGATGGCCCGCCGCATGGCCGAGCGCGGCGTGCGCTTCACCCAGATCTACCAGCGCGGCTGGGACTTCCACGGCGGACTCAGCGGTGGCATGAACGCGTTGTGCGGCGCCACCGACCGCGCCTGTTACGCCCTGATCACCGATTTGAAACGCCGGGGCATGTTAGACGACACGCTGGTCATCTGGGGTGGCGAGTTCGGCCGCACCACCTACTCGCAGGGGGGAGACGGCCGCGATCACCACGCCAAGTGCTTCACCAACTGGATGGCTGGCGGCGGCATCAAGGGAGGTTCTTCACACGGCCAGACCGACGACTTCGCCTTCAATTTGCTAGATGCCGGAGACAAGGTGCACCCGCGCGACCTCATCGCGACCGCATGCCACACCCTGGGCATCGAGTCGGACCGCCTCACCAAGCGGGTCCTTGGTGTGGACCTCAAACCCACCGGGGTCGAACACGGTAAGCTCATCAAGAGCATCTTGTTGTAATGGAGCTGACGGTGATACTTCGCCTGGAATTCATTGTTGGCAGAAAACAGGTCCTCACCGATCACCTCCACCCTGCCCTCGACGGCTCCCGAGCGTTGGAAGAGTTCACATGCTGGCAATCAACGCGAACAAAAGAACGCTGACCTTGTATTTCTGCCTTGGATCTGTCTTGCGGCGCTGAACATTCCGTCTTAGTTCTGCGGCGTGTCCCACACGGACGATTCCACTCACGGTTGGCTCCGGCGCGCCGTGACTCAGCCCGAATTTGCAGCGCGTATGGCCCCTCTCGCCAAAGGCAATCGCGAAGTCGTGCTCGATCAGTCCGCCGAGGCGGCGTCTCTGGGGTCAGTCTCTGGGGTCGGTCCCCGCAGCAGAACAAATGCGCCATTTTTGATGGCGAAATGTTACACTGCGGGGACCGACCCCAAAGACTTTCAGAAGCGTGGGGCGGCGCGGATCTGGCCGCTGTTAGTGGCGCTGCCACTCTTCTGCGGCCACGTCTGGCTGGTGGTTCATGACGAGGGGCTGCAGCTGCGGCCGGTGCTGACCTCGCCGATCTTCATTTTGTTTCTGGCGATGGGGGCGCGGGCATTACTGAAGGAGCGGCGGCCGGCGCTGCGGTTTGGGGCGCGCTTCACGGCTTACGCGGCGCTGTTTATCTGCGCGATCTTCGCCTACCGGGCGGTCGACCTGTATTTCCTGACGACGCCGGCGCAACTGACCGACCCGGTGCGGCCGCAGTTGGTCAGCTTCACGGCGGGGATCTTGTGGGCGCTGTTGTGGAGCTTCGGCGCGATGATGTTGATCAACCAGCGGCAGACCTTTGAGAACGAACAGCTGCACGGGGAAAAGCTGAACGCGGTGGAAAAGCTGGCGGCCGCCGAGACGGAGCTGATGGCGATGCGCACGCAGCAGCACCGCCAGCAACTGGCCAGCGACCTGCACGACGGCATGGGCGGGATCACCGCCAACCTGGCGATGCTGGCCTTCCAAGGCAGCATCGAGGAGAAGCCGCAGCAGCAGAAGGAGATTTTCCAGAACATCGAGTTTCTCGCCACCGAGTGGAACCGCGAGCTGCGGCTGTGGATGAACGGGCTGGAGCGCGGCAGCCTGCTGTGGGCGGACGCGCTGATGGAATCCCACACTTACGCCCAGCGGCTGACGGCCGCGCAAGGGATCGAGCTGGACTGGCGGCAAAGCGGCCCGCTGCCGAGCGAACCGGATCACCGCGTGCAAGAGATCATTTCGCTGATGCGGGTGCTGAAGGAAGCGATCCACAATCTGGCGCGGCACTCGGGGGCGCGTCAGGCGAGCGTTCACGTCATTTTCGACGCACAGGCGCTGCGCATCGTGATCCAAGACGACGGCTGTGGCATTGATCCGGCAACGACCCGCCCGGGCAGCCGTGGCCTGCGCAACATGCAGCAGCGCATTGAGGAGCTGGGCGGCACCTTGAAACGCGGCGACGGCGATGGTACCACGCATTGCTTAGAGATTCCCCTGCCCTTGCAGCGCCGCAGCAACCCTTCAAACGCCGATGACAGCTGAGCCCGCCGCCATCCGTCTGGTGATCGTCGAAGACGACGAGCACCTGCTCTTCTCGCTGGCCAAGATCATGGCTTCCCAGGCCGACATTCGCGTCGTCGGCGCCTACGCCTGCACCGAGGAGGCGATGGAGCAGAGTGACTGGTCGGCGGTGGATGTGCTGCTGGCCGATTTGGGCCTGCCGGGCGTTTCCGGGGTCGATCTGATCGCTGCAGCGACGTACCAAAACCCGCAGCTCCACGCGCTGGTCCACACGATCCACGACGACCGGGAATCGCTGTTTGCCGCGCTACGGGCTGGCGCCATCGGCTACGTCATCAAGGGCCTGCCCGCACTGGAGACGATCGAAGCGGTGCGCGCCGTGTCGCAGGGCTGCTCTTCGCTGAGCCCGAGCATCGCCCATTTCCTGATCGAAGAATTCCGCAGTAGCAGCGCCGCCAATGCGGAAGAAGCGCTGACGGCCCGCGAAGTGGAGCTGCTCAACCTCAGCGCCCAAGGCCTGATGTACAAAGAGATCGGCGAGAGACTCTCGATCAGCGGCGGCACGGTGCACAGCCACATCAAGCGGATCTACCGCAAGCTGCAAGCCGGCAGCCGCGAACAGGCCCTGCGCCGCGCCCAAGCCCTCGGCTACCTCAAGCCGAAGGGCCCAACGGAGCAGTGACTCCGCCGTGCATTTGGATTGTTGAACCGCTGATGGACAGGATTCACGCAGATGGAAGAGATGAGGAAGCGATTCGGAACGATATTGAGCGTTCGATGTTCGACGTTCAATGCCCCCCATTCACCACTTGAATTCGCAACCGATGCCGAAGGTCCGCGAGGGGCCGACTTGGCCGGAAACGGGCAGCGTCTTGTTGTCGACGCGCGAGAGGGCGTATTCGTCGTTGAGTAGGTTGCTGGCGAACAGGTAGACGCTGGCGTTGTGCCATTCGTAGCCGAGGCGGGCGGACAGCAGCTGGCGGGACTCGGTGGCGGTGACCTGCGGGCTGGCGACGTCGCTGTAGGTGCGATCCGCCCACGACATCAGTACGCTGGAGAACAGGCCGGAGGGATGGTGGTAGGCGGCGGACAGCGAGCCCAACCATTCCGGCGCATTTGGGAACGACTGGCCCGCGCGACCGTCGCCGACGGCCAGCTCGGTGAATTCCGTATGAATCCAAGCGAGTGTGCCAGTGAAGGTCAGGGGGGGCAAGGGCTGCCAACGGGCTTCGAGTTCGCTGCCGTAGCGGCGCGAGCTCGCGGCATTGGCGATGTAGGAATCGATGGTGGGGGATCCGCCGGGGGAGATGAAGTTGATTTGCTGATCCTGGAACCACGAATGAAAGAGGGCGGTGGAGAGTGTGAGCGAGTCGAGCGGCTTGGCGCGGCTGTAGAGTTCCAGCTCCCAGAAGTGCTCGGGATCATAGGGCTGGGTGCTGCCCAAGGTGGGCGCGTAACTGACGCCGCCACTGCGGAAACCGCGGGAAAGCTGAAGGCCGACGGTCTGGTCTTGCTGCGGGCGCCACGCCACGCCGAGTTGCGGCAGGAGTTCCGTCCCGGAACAGCCTGCGGAAGACCGCACTTCCGGATCCGCGCCCAAAGTGACGGCCGTCTGGAGGTCCCGCTGTTCGTGCTGGAGGCGCAGGCCGCCGGTGAGGTGAAGGTGCGGCGCCCACTCCCAGTCCCCGCGGCCATAGAGCGCCAGCTGGTTCACGTCCTCTTGGCCAAGGCTGTCAAAGGGCTCACCCGCCCGAGTCGGAGCGAGACCGGAACCCACGTCTCTGGGGTCGGTCTCTGGGGTCGGTCCCCGCAGCAGAACAAATGCGCCATTTTTGATGGCGAAATGTTACACTGCGGGGACCCCAAAGACTGCGGGGACCGACCCCAGAGATGTTCTTCCTCTGGGGCCAGTTCATCAAGGACATGGTCCGGCTCTGCTGATTTAGATCTGGACGAGTTCGCGACTTCCTCCGTTTGGGGTCGAGCCTTTCTCTCGCGTTCGCAAACGCCTCGTTCACGACCTCCTTGCTGCCAATCACAGCTCCGTCTGTGAAATGCCTCACTCGGCACCGCGGTCAGGGAACGGATCCGGAAAGAAGACGGAACCCTTGATCAAGGCCTAAATTGATGCTCCCCTGCGGTTCCGAGCCCCATGCTGAAGCAACCACCCCTTTCCAACGTCGAGAACCTATTGTTCCCAGCCTTCCCCGGGCTGCAGGCCACGCAGCAGATGGCCTTGCAATTCCAGCTGGGAGAATCTCAGTGGTGGCCCCGGGAACTCCTCGAAACTCACCAGTTCAGGCAACTGAGACAGCTGCTCGCGCACGCCTGTCAGACAGTGCCTTTCTACCGGGATCTTTTCGCCGCCGGGGACATCAGCCTGCCGGAGACCATCGATCGCGCCTTCCTCGAGACACTGCCCGTGGTGCGGCGCTCGGATTTTCAGTCCGGTGCCGAACCATTCCTGTCAATGGCACCACCCAAGGAACATGGTCCGGTGACTTTTGGAATGACCTCGGGTTCGACCGGGCGGCCCGTCCGCTTCGGTCGCAGCGTCGCAACTCAGACGCTTTGGGGTGCATTCGCTCTGCGTGACCTGCTCTGGCATCCCCGCGATCAGTCCGGCAAACTTTGCGCCATCCGCTGGTCGCACCGTGGCGTGGCCAAAGCCCCGGATGGAACCTCCCACCCGAGTTGGGGAGGAATCACCGACCAGCTCTTCAAGTCCGGACCGTCGGCGGTGCTCAACGTGGATTCCATGCTCGGAGAACAACTGACTTGGCTTCTGCGCGAAAAACCGGACTTTCTCATTTCCTGTCCCTCAAACCTGCAGGCTCTCGTCACCCATGCGGCACGGCACGGGATTGACCTTCCTCGCTTGCGCGAACTGCGCACCATCGGGGAGACGGTGACGCCCGAAGTTCGTCGCCTCCTGTCGGAAGCTTGGCGGGCCAAAATCATCGACTGTTATTCCTGCGAGGAATCGGGCTATATCGCGCTTCAGTGCCCCGACCACGACCATTATCACATCCAGGGAGAGAGTGTTATCGTTGAAATCCTCGATGAAAACAACTGCCCTTGTCCGGTTGGCGTCGTCGGTCGAATCGTCCTGACCAACCTGAACAACTTCGTCACGCCCCTCATCCGCTATGAGATCGGTGACTACGGCGAACTCGCGGAAGCGTGCCCCTGCGGACGTGGCCTGCCCGTGCTGAGGCGCATCCACGGGCGCAGGCGCAACCGCTTGATGCTTCCCAACGGCGAAAACCTCTTCCCCAACTTCGGGGGGCAGGGCAAAATCACCGCTCTGACCGGAGTGCCGCTCTACCAATTCCAATTTCTCCAGCATTCGCTCCAACGGCTCGAAGCGAAGTTGGTGATGGCTCGCCCGCTGGACTCCGGGGAACAAGCCAAGGTCGCTGAATTTCTACTCCGAAACCTCGGCCACTCGTTTGAGGTCGTCTTCAGCTTCCCCGCCGAGATTCCGCGCGGGCCGAACGGCAAGTTCGAGGAGTTCAAGTGCCTGATCGAAAGTTGACCGTTACAACGAGCCCGTCCGCTTTGCCCGGAGGCGATGGTGTTCTTTGGGGAGGCTTTGGCGAAAAATCCGCCCACATGTGACGTGAAAGCATCCGACTTTGTGGTGCCTTTTGGAACGAATCTCTGTGAAATCCAGGGCTATAGCCCTTGATTAAGGGGAGGCATTGATGTTTCCCTGTGCTCCAGATTCCCATGTTAGCGCAACCACCCCTATCCAACGTCCAGAACCTACTATTCCCAGCCTTCCCCGGGCTGCAGGCCACGCAGCAGATGGCCTTGCAATTCCAGCTGGGAGAATCTCAGTGGTGGCCGCGGGAACTCCTCGAAACCCACCAGTTCAGGCAACTCGGAGAGCTGCTTGCCCACGCCCGGCAGACAGTGCCGTTCTATCAGGACCTTTTCGCTGCCGGGGACATCAGCCTGCCGGAGACCATCGATCGCGCCTTCCTCGAGACCCTGCCCGTGGTGAGTCGCGCGGATTTTCAGTCCGGTGCCGGACAATTCCTGTCAACGGCCCCGCCCAAGGAACATGGCCCGGTGGCTTTCGCCATGACCTCGGGCTCGACCGGACGGCCCATCCGCTTTGGTCGCACCGCCGCGACTCAGGCGCTCTGGGGTGCCTTCGCGTTGCGCGACCTGCTCTGGCATCCCCGCGACTGGTCCGGCAAACTCTGCACCATTCGCTGGTTTCATCGCGGCGTGGCCGAAGCACCCGATGGAATCTCCCACCCGAGTTGGGGAGGAATCACCGACCAACTCTTCAAGTCCGGACCGTCGGCGGTGCTCAACGTCAACTCCACGCTTGAGGACCAAATGGCTTGGCTTCAACGCGAAAAACCGGACTTTATCGTTTCCTACGCTTCGAACCTGCAGGCGCTCGCCGCCTATGCGGCACGGCATGGGCTGGTCCTGCCGCGCTTGCGCGAACTGCGCACCGTCGGGGAGACTGTGACGCCTGAAGCTCGGCGGCGGCTGTCGGAAGCCTGGCAGGTCGAAATCGTCGACTGCTATTCCTGCGAGGAATCGGGCTATATCGCGCTTCAGTGCCCCGACCACGACCATTATCACATCCAGGGGGAGAGTGTTGTCGTCGAAATTCTCGACGATAACGATCGTCCGTGTCCGGTTGGCGTGGTCGGTCGAATCGTCCTGACCAACCTGAACAACTTCGTCACGCCCCTGATCCGCTATGAGATCGGTGACTATGGTGAACTCGCGGAAGCGTGCCCTTGCGGGCGTGGTCTGCCCGTCCTGAAGCGCGTCCACGGGCGCACCCGTAACCGCTTGATGCTGCCCAGCGGCGAGAACATCTTCCCCAACTTCGGGGACCACGGCCAAATCACCGTCCTGACCGGAGTGCCGCTCTATCAATTCCAATTCCTCCAGCATTCGCTCCAAAGGCTCGAAGTGAAGTTGGTGATGGAGCGCCCGCTGGACTCCGGGGAGCAAGCCAAGGTGGCTGAGGTCATGCTCCGAAACGTCGGCCACTCGTTCGAAGTCGTCTTCAGCTTCCCCGCCGAGATCCCGCGCGGGCCGAACGGCAAGTTCGAGGAGTTCAAGTGCCTGATCGGAGCTGATCCGGACTGATGAACCCACTCGCCCGCCGGGATACGATGGCTTTTCCCGGGGCGCTTTGAACAAAAAAGCTGCGCGCGAATTTGGGATGTCGGGGCGAATTTGGGATTGACGTATTTCGGCGTTCCAGATAGTCACTTCCCCCGCATGAAAAAATACATGATCCCACTGTTGTTGACCGCCGCGCCTACGTTCGCCGGTGAAGTCACCCCTGCCACGGCACCTGCCCCACAATCTGACTGCCCTCAAGGCTGGACCGTCGGGTTGGAAGCTCTCGCCCTCAAAGCATACGCTGGCTACAGCGGCTTGCAAAATGATGCCGATTACGAATTCGGTTTACGCGGCTCCGTCGGCTACGAATTCAGTGACTGCCTCTTCGTCAAGTTCACCGGCTTCGGTTACAGCGCCGACCTCTATGACTATACTCTACAACAAGGATCTTCCACCAATGGCTACAGCCAGGAGTATAATGCCTCCTATTTCGACTTGGTTGTCGGTCAGCACTTCACTCCAAGTGACAAGTTTTCGCTTTCCCCCTACGCAGGTCTGCGCTGGGCCCAAGCTGAATTTGAAAATACCACCAGCTCTGTCACCACGCAACAACCCCCGCTCCCCCCGAGCATTAACACTAGTGAAAGCAACGCTGATTTCAGCGGTCTGGGCATTGTTGTTGGTATCGATGCCACTCGTTCGCTGGCCAACGGCTTCTCCCTCTACGGCACGGCCAAGCAGTCCGTGGTGTTCGGTTCAAAAGACCAGTCCAATAGCAGCACCTCTAATGGAGAGCTAAGTTTTTCCAATTCATCCAGCAGTGACGATGTTCTCTTCATCAGCGAGCTCGGTCTCGGCATGCAGTACGACTTCTCCTTCAGCAATGTCGCGTCCAATGTCCGCCTCGGTGTCGAGGGTCAATGGTGGGCCGGTGCTGGTTACGGTGAAGGTAGTGACGACATCGGCCTTGCCGGCTTCGTGGTCGGTGCCAACTTCCGCTTCTAATTGCTGAACCGGTTTATTCGAAAGTAGTTTTCAAGCCTCCCCGGATATCCGGGGAGGCTTTTTTTGTCATCCTCCCCCGGAATCGATCGTCCCCGGATCCATACCGCTTCGAAACCGGCGGAAACCCTGTGGAGCATGCGTGATCTGCACCTCGGGATTTCTTGAGGGGGATTTCCAGGTGGGGATTCGCTTTTGTGGCCGGACTCGTCCGGCTCTGCTAGGCGGTGAAAACCCCGGCAGCGACCAGCCCGCCGATGACCACGCCGAGCGCGATGCGGTACCAGCCGAAGACGGAGAGGCCGTGGCTTTGCAGATAGGAAACCAGCCATTTCACCGCGATGGCAGCGGAGACGGCGGCCGCCACGATGCCGACGGCGAGCGGCAGCGGGCCGTAGGAATCCCACATCAGTTGGGTGCCGCCGAACCAGACGTGATAGGACGCGTCGAGCCCGTCCACCTTCCAGACCGCTTTCTTCGCGGTGGCGGCGGTGAGTGTTAGGACGCCGAGCAAGAACGAATACTCGACCGCCGCGCGGATCGAGAGGCCGACGAGCAGGCCGCCGACGATGGTCATCAGGCTGCGGCTGGTGCCCGGCCACATCGCCAAGCATTGCAGCAGGCCGATGACGAGCGCCATCTTCCAGGTCATTTCAAACAGCTCCTTGCCGCGGCCCGCCGCGGGGTTGCGTTTCCGCCACCAGGCGGTCGCGAGGATCATCACGCCGCCGACAATCCAGGCGACGATGACCGGCCACATGCCGAAGAGTTTTTCCTCGATCTTGTCATTCAAGGCCAGGCCGATGACGGCGGCTGGTAGAAATCCGGCCACCAGCATGACGGCGAGTTTCAGGCCATCGGGGTCCTGGCCGAGCACGCCGCGGAGCATCTGCAGCACGCGCTTCAGATAGATGCCGAGCACCGCGAGGATGGCGCCGCCCTGGATGCAGATGGCGAAGGTGTCGGCCGCGGCTTTTTCCGTCGCCGTCGCCGTGCCGATGCCCATCAGGTGCTGCGCGACGAGCAAATGGCCGGTGGAGCTGATCGGTAAATATTCGGTGATCCCTTCGATCACGCCCAGGATGAATGCTTGCCAAGGTTGCATGGTGGAATTTTCACGAAGCTGCGTAAGGGCTCGCCGTGGAGCAAGGCATTTGCAGTTGATTCGCCACGGGGAGTGGCGGATGGTGCCGGCCAGATGCCATTGCCACCATGAAAGTCCACTACCTGAGAATGGTTCGGCGGGCGTTTCGTGCCTTGCGCCACCCGAAGCTCCGCCATCGTCCGTGGTGGCAGAGGATTTCGAAACCGTTGTTCCATCGCAGCCTGTGGGTGCCTTGCCGGGACACCGTGGCCGCGGGGCTCGCGATCGGCCTGTTTTTCTCGATGGTTCCTTTCATTCCGCAGTCGATTTTCGCTGCGGTTCTCGCCATGCGCGTGAGGGGAAACATTCCTTTCGCCATCGCCGCTTGTTTCATCAGCAACCCGATCACGAATGGGCCTTTCTGGTTGGCGCAGATTTGGCTGGGGCAGTGGTTCATCAATTTCTTCTCATTGCCGATCCCTCATTTCGTGGCAAAGGTTTCAATCGATCTGCCTGGCGTTGGCGTCGCGTCTTTGAGCAATTTTATCGTCGGATTCATTACTTTAGGAACCCTCATGGCTCTTGCGGCGTATCCACTGGTGCATTTGTTTTCGGCCATTTTGCCGAAGCACCTGCCGGTCCGCCGGCGCGGGTTCAAGCACGCGGTGTCGGCGGAGCGAAGCGACGGGCAGTGACATTGCCGCCGCAGGGAGCGCCGAGGCGCTCCGGGCGGTCTACCGTCGGGAAACGGAAACTGCGGACGCGGGCCATGCTGGAGTGCCGCACCAGTCCGCCCAATCCGATCGCGGCAAGGCCCAGCAGCGCGAGCGTGCCGGCGACGAGCAGGCCGATTTTCACCGACCGGTCAGCGGGCGGGGGAGTGGCGCGGCGTTTGAAATAGGCGTTGAGCTCGCCGGTGAGTTTTTCCATGAGGTTTTCGATGTAAGCCTCCTTGGCCAGCTTCGGGTCGGCGGCCTCCAGCGCGCGATTGAGCAATGCGGTCAATTCATGAGAGGGCACCCGCAGCGGATTTTCGGCAGATCCGGTCAAATCCCGGCCGACGCCCAATTGGCGGCTGTCGGATTCAAACACCATCACCAGTCCATTGCCGTCGGGCACCCAGGCCTGCCGCAGCTCGGCGGCCATTTCCGGGGCCGTGGCGGCGATCAGCACCGGCTCCACCACCAGATAAATCCGGTAGCCGTGATCCTGTTCCGTTTTCCGGATTTGGTCGGAAATTCGTTTGAACGCGCCGGAATCCCGGTTGAAAAAGCGGCTTTCATCCAGGATTCCAAAGTCAGGTGGTTTGTGCGCGGCGTTTTTCGACAGCCACTCGGGCAGGGACTGGCCGTGGCCCTGAAGGAGCAGCGCTGCCCAGCAAAGCCAGGTTGCCAATCCATGTTTCAGTCGGTTCACGGATCAAGGCTTCTAATATTCCCCAATCAAAGACAAGTGGGATTCCAGAGTGGGGGGATCTCAGATTCGGTGCGCAGGTACACTTTCGTTAAAAAACCGGTTCCTCCGTACACTTGGTCCGGATTAATTTAAAAACTACCGGATTCCTGGCTGAATTTTAAACAATTCCACTCAAAATTAGATGAGCCGGAGGCCGACCCGGGCGTGAAATCTTGAAAAATCCGATTTCCATTTGATTTTAAATGATTGCAAATAAACGAATTAAGAATTTAGTAAAAATGTCTCAAATTAATCTTGCAGGCTGAGTGTATCTGAGTGTATTTTTTGGCACTGACACGCCAGTCAGCCCTTCCCGTGAACACCACCGATCAACGCTATAAAGGGTTCAAGCCCTTCAAGATGGACCCGAAGTTTCGGGTTTCCATCCCGACGGCGTGGCGTCCCGAGGCCGAGGCGCCTCTGTTCCTTCAGTTTTCCAACGCCCACGAAATGCCGGTGGTGAAGGTCCTGAGCGTGGAAGCTTACAACGAAAAAGTCGCCCTGATCAAAGACAGCGACAAGACCCCCGTTGAGAAAGGCAAGCTGCTCGGCAAGCTCGCCATGCTCTGCCGCGAGGTGACCCTGAATGATCAAGGCAAGCTGCTCGTTCCTAAAGATCTCAGTGAAAAGGCAGGCATCGCCGCCGATGCGGAAGTCGTGCTCGCCGGTCGCGGCATCTACTTCGAAATCTGGAGCAAGTCCAATTTCGAAGTGGTCATCGCCATCGAGAGCCGCGTCGCGGAGGAAGAGGACGATCTCGGAATTTTCTAAACACTCACCCACCACACACCCAACAGCAGCAATGTTGTTCACCCCACCAATTCTGACACTCGAGGCGGTCCGCACTGCGGCTCCGGCCGCTTTCGCCCGGGTGTCAGGGTTGGGACTCTTTTCAGACGGATCGGCTGGCTCGGGACAGCACGCCGCTTCGTCGATGCAAACGGATGTCCGCACCGCTCCTGGCTGGTTGTCGGCGCGGCATCCGCTGATTTTCATGGCTGGGCGCGCGATGTCTCTCGGGACAGAGCTTCTCGCGCTTTTTGAATCGATGGTCCGCGCTGCTCCTGGCTGGTTGTCAGCGCGGCCGTCGCAAATTTTCTTTTCAGACGAATTGGCTGGCTCGGGACAGCACGCCGCTTCGTCGATCCAAACAGACGTCCGCACCGCTTCTGGCTGGTTGTCGGCGCGGCGTCTGGTGACTTTCATGGCTGGGCGTAGGAAATCTCTCGGGACAGAGTTTCTCTCGCTTTTTGAATCGATGGTCCGCGCTGCTTCTGGCTGGTTGTCAGCGCGGCCATCGTCAATTTTTCTTTCAGCACAAGACGGCGGGCTCGGGACAGCACGTCGTCTTGTCGATCAAACGGATGCCTGCGCTGCTCCTGGCTGGTTGTCAGCGCAGGCTCCCGTCGATTTTTCAGAAACCGTGGCTGCCGGCGACTACCATCTGCCGGTTTTCCCGGCGGAGGTCGCCGGGTGGATGGCTCCGGGACCGGACAAATTCATCATCGACGGCACGCTCGGCGGTGGCGGCCACAGCGAGATTTTTCTCAAAGCCGGTGCCCGCGTGCTCGGCGTCGATCGCGATCCCGAGGCGCTGGCCCACGCCCGCGCCCGGCTCGCCGCATTCGGCGGACGCTTTTCCACGTGGGAAGGAAACTTCTCGCGACTCCCGGAAATCCCCGAGATCCAAATGGGGGAACGGGCCGACGGCCTGCTGATGGATCTCGGGGTCTCTTCCCGCCAGCTCGACTCCGCGGCGCGGGGTTTTTCGTTCATGCGCGAGGGTCCGCTCGACATGCGGATGGGACCGTCCAGCCCGCGCACCGCGGCGGACATCGTGAACCGCTGGCCGGAAGCTGACATCGTGCGGATCCTTTTCGAATACGGCGAGGAATCCAAAGCCCGCCGGATCGCCGGAGCCATCGTCCGGCAGCGCGCCGAAAAGCCGTTCGTCACCACGCTCGACCTCGCCAACTGCATCGAGAAAGCCATCGGCCGCCAAGGCCGGACGCATCCCGCGACCAAGACATTCCAAGCCATCCGGATGGCGGTGAACGAGGAACTCGAATCGCTCGCCACCGCGCTCGCCGCAGCTCCCGCCGTTCTCAAACCGGGGGGGCGCTTGCTGATCATCACGTTCCACAGTTTGGAAGACCGGATGGTGAAACGGTTTTTAAAACACCGCTCCACCGAATTTCTCGATGAGCCTGGCTGGCCCGAACCCCGGCCGAATCCGGACTACCAATTCCGGCTCCTTGCCCGCAAGGCCATCATTCCCACCGCCGAGGAAACATCCCTGAACCCGCGAGCCCGCAGTGCAAAACTGCGGGTTGCACAGCTTTTAGACCTCAAGCCATGAACCGCCGCCGCACCGAAACCCGCACGTCCGCGTCCACGTTTTTCGCGCTCTTCCTCGCCGCCGCCATTGTCACGGCCGGCGGAGTGTTGCACGCGTTTTACAAAAACCGCCAAGTCCAGGTCAGCCGGGAAATCGACGCGATCGACCGCCGCGTCGAGCAGTGCCGCCTCGACATCCGCACCACCGAGATGCGGATGGACCAGCTCCTCAACCGCTTCGTCATCCGCAAGCAAATCGAAGAAAACGGCTCGTCGCTGCGGCCGATTCCGATAGGTGTGGTCGAAGAGATTGACGCCACCGCCGCCAGCCGCCACAGCGTTGCTTCCGCCGCTCCTTAGTCCGTGAATTCCGCCTTTCAAACCCGCTGCATCATCCTGTGCTCGATCCTTGTGGTCGGGCTCAGCGTGCTTTCGGGGAGATTGGTCCAAATCCAGTTAGTCGATCGCCAGCGCTACGCGGAAAGCTCGCGCAAGGCCTATCACCGCACCGAGAAACTGCCCGCCGTCCGCGGCATGATCGTGGACCGCCGGGAGGAGCCGATGGCGAAAAGCATCCCGGTTTCCACCGTTTTCGTGGACAAGAACCACCTGCTCGACCCGAAGCTCGCGAGCTACGGCCTCGCCTATCAGGAAGCCAGCGCCGAGCCCGGCTGGAACGAGCTCGACGCGGTGAAACAGCGCTGCCGCATCAACGGCCTGCGCGGCGACCTGCTGGCCAAGGAGACCGCGGATGTCATCGTGCAGAAGCATCTGGCCTACGCCATCGGCATTCTCGCCCGGCCCCTCGGCATGCGCCGCGAGGAGCTCCGCGACAAGATCGAGAACAGCAAGGGCAAGTGGGTGCCCATCGCCAAGGATTTTCCCGAAGACGTCGCGGACCAGCTGCGCGAGGAAATCGATGGTCACTGGATCCAGGGCTTCGAGTTTGAAAACTCGATCAAGCGCTGGTACACCGCGCCGAATCTCGCCACCCATTTGATCGGCTTCACCGGCGAGGTTGAGAAAAAGGACGAGGATGGAAAACCCCACACGCAGGTGCTGGGGCTTTCCGGCATCGAGTCTTCGATGGAATCGTTCCTGGCAGGCCGGGACGGCTCGCGCGAACATTTGCGCGACGCCCGCGGGCTGGTGGTTCCCGGAAACTCCGGTTGCCTGAAACCGCCGCGCGCCGGCCTGAACGTGAAGCTCACCATCGACATGGGCATCCAGTCCATCGTCGAGGAGGAACTCGAAGCCAACCTCGCCGAATTCGAATCCGTCCGCGGCGCTGTCGTCCTGATGGACCCGAAGACCGGGGATGTCCTCGCCATGGCCAGCCGCCCGCATTTCGACCTCAACCACAAGCAGGACATCGCGGAAAACGGCTACAACTACGCCATCCAGGCGATTTACGAACCGGGCTCGACGATCAAGATCGTGGCCACTTCCGGTGCGCTCAACGAAGGTCTGGTCACTCCGCAAACCTCGGTCTTCTGCCACAACGGCTACTACCGCTCGGGCTCGGTTGAAGTGAAGGACGATCATCCAGCCGGCTCGCTGAGCTTCGAAGGCGTACTCCAGAAATCCAATAACATCGGCACTTTCAGCCTCGGCCGACAACTCGGGTCCAAGCGCTTTTACGACTACCTCCGCAACTACGGCTTCGGCCGCAAAACCGGAATCCAGCTCAGCGGCGAAAGCTCGGGAATCGCCCGCAATACCGGCAATGAGGTCGATTTTTCCCGCGCTTGTTTCGGCTACGCCGCCAACGTGACGCCGCTGCAACTCGCCTGCGCCTACTCGGTCATCGCGGGTGACGGAAAACTCCGCAAGCCACACATCGTCAAGTCGCTCGTCGCCAACGACGGCACGGTTGTCGAGGACTATCCGCCGGAGGTCGTCAACGACGTGCTCAAACCGAAGACCGCCGCCCAGATGCGCGCGGCTTTGGAAAAAGTCGTCCTCACCGGCGGTACCGCCACCCGCGCGGCGGTCCCTGGATTCCGCGTGGCGGGCAAGACCGGCACGGTCCAGAAGCACAATCCGAAGGGCGGCTACATGGCAAACAGCTACATCGTCTCATTCGCCGGAATGATGCCCGCACAAGACCCTGCGTTCGTTTGCGTGGTGGTCATCGATGACCCGCGCACCCAGAAAGTCACTCGCTACGGTGGAACCATCGCGGCACCGGCGTTCGGTAAAATCGCCGCCCGCGTCGCCTCTTATATGAATTTGCAACCCACTGAGCCCATTTCACCTTCCCTCGCCGCCGCCGCCCGATGATTCTCCGCGATCTTGTTTCCAGTCTGTCACGAGTCACGGTCGCAGGATCGCTGGACGCTGATGTCCATGCCATCACCGCGTCCTCGCGCGAAGCCGCTCCGGGAGTGGTCTTCGCCGCCATCCGCGGCACGGTGGCCGACGGCCACCGCTTCATCAACGACGCGCTCGCCGCCGGCGCTTCCGTCATTCTGGCGGAAACGGCCCCGCCTTCCGATTACTCCGCGCCCGCCGCCTGGCTGCACGTGCCTGACAGCCGCGCCGCGGTGGCCACGCTCGCCTCGACTCTGGCAGGTCATCCCTGGAAGGATCTCGCCATCACCGGGGTCACCGGCACCAACGGCAAGACGACCACCGCGTTCCTGCTGCATCACGTGATGAAAACCGCGTGGCACCGAGCCGGGTTGCTCGGCACCATCCTCGTCGATGACGGCGAAACGGTGGAACCCGCCAAAC
>NZ_JBIKBQ010000095.1:0-16113 GCF_058122085.1 Luteolibacter sp.
GGTAGCGGGATGTGGCCATGCGCGAGTTGTGCCCGAAGGCGCAGAACATGTTCAGTAATTTGGCTCAATCAGCTGAAAACCAGATTTTTGCCGATTTTTTAAAATCCGCCGTGGGACCGAGGCGGTGCCGAAGATCAAGCCCGGCGCAAGTAGTCCGGCACCTGGTCGCGCTGCGAGGCGGGCGGCACGGCGGCGCTCGCGAAGGAAATCACCGCGCCGACCCCGGCGGCGTGCGCTCCGCCGAGACGGGGTTCGACCTCGAAATCCGGGAACCGGTAGCGCGCGCTGAGCCGCAACCAGCGGTTGAAACCCAAGACGAGCACGATGGCGCCGAGAACCATGCCGGCGGGAGCGGCGAACTTGGCGGCGAGTTCCTGGAGCTCGAGCAGTTTCGCGGATTTCGCGGCGGCCTGCGTCATGGCGGCGGAGACCACATGCGTCGGAGCATCGCCGGCGGCGGGCTCACCGGCTAACATCCGCTCCATCCAGTAGATGCGGATGGACATCTGGACGAGGAATTTCTCGATCTGCTCGGCGGGCCTGATTTTTTCAAACGCCTGCATCACCGAGCTTTCCAGCGCGCGGTGTTGCTCGGCGGCGGAGACCGAGTCGGTGATGGACGGGCTGAGATAAACGACCGAGCGCTGCGGCGCGCCGAGGTAGTAGTAAACGACCACCGCGGGGCGTCCCTCCGAGAAAAAGCGCTCGATCATTTCCTCCTCGCGGACCTCGCTGGGGATGTCCTGCTCGCCGCCCATCACGTAAACGAACAGGTCGATGGACGAGTCGCTGGCGTGGTAATTGAGGAAGCTCAGGCGGTCCCGGTAGTCGGCCGGGGAGAGCAGGCCCTGGGGATCGATCAGGAAGGATTTGGGGCGCTCGGCGAAATAGGCGGGCAGGAATTTCTCGGCGATGTCGGACGACGGCTTGAGGTCTCCGGCGATTTCCTCCGGCTTGGGTTGCTCGACCTGAAGCGGCTCGGGGGCGGCATGCTCCGGCTCGTCGGGCACGGGGGCGTCGGTTAGCAGGATGGCTCCGGGAATCCAGCCGGTGGCTTCCATTTCGGCGCGTTCCTTGAGGTCCCAGACCGGAAGCGCCGGCTCGACGAGGGCATGCGCGTCAGCAATGAAAACGGCCGTGGCGATGACCGGCAGAAATCTCACGGCAGGACCTCCGCGGTTGCTTCTTCCTCGATGACCGGACGGTGGCCCGCACGGATGCGGCGGACCAGATCGCCCATTTGCGCGGGAGGCATGACCTTGCGCTCGAAGTGTTCCGGATCGCGGCGGGCTTGGCGGCTGCGCTTGCGAAGGATGCCGTCGAGGTGTTTCAGAACCCGCAAAAGCCCCTCGGCATAGCGCCCCTCAAGCCAGTAAGCGTGCGCGCGGGAAAGACACTCGAAGGTGTCGGCATCTTCGAGAAACGGATCGAGCAGATAACCGAAAACCATCCCGGCCGCCTTGGACTCGGGATCGATGGTGATGAGGATGCCCGCCTCGTTCGGCTTCTCCACAGGCACGTCCTCGAAGGCCGAGCGGTTCAACAGCCAGAAACCGAACTGCCGGATGTTCGCCACCTCGCCCAGCGATCCGGTATAAATCGCCACGAAAACCTGCGGGAAACGGCGGGTGATTTTCTCCATCGCCAGCTCCACCTTCTCGCGGTCGCCGCGGCGGAGGATGCCGGCGCTGTCAGTCAGGCAGCGGATTCTCACTTCCTCCGCGCCGAAGCGCGCGTCCGCATCGGCGAGCGTGAATCCACAATGCGGGCAGGACGCCGCAGCTCGGTGGATTCGCTGGACACAACGGGGGCACTTCATAGACGACAACGACGGATTTTTCTATGGTGCTTGTCATAATTCGTCAAAGCGAATCATCAGGAGGCGCGGAATAAATCAGGACCGCCCGGAAGGCAGGAGGATTCACAGGTTGCAAAACCGCGTCCCGGCCGATTACAATCACCGCTGAATTTTCAAGGTTCCTAATTCCGCGCTTTGTCCCTAGCTTCCGGTTCCGCCGCGCTTGAAGCGCGCGCCCCCGACAACTTTCCCTATCCGATCATGAAACCGCCTCCGCTCAATAGCACCATCGATTTTCCCCGCCCGAAGCTGAACTTCCACCCCAAGTGGCTCATCCTCTCGCCGCTCGGCGTTTTTGTCCTGATAGGACTATTTTCAAGCTATTACACGGTAAGCCCCGAGTCGGAAGCCGTCGTCCAGCGTTTCGGGAAATTCAAGGAAATCGCCAAGCCCGGCCTGCACTTCAAGCTGCCCTACGGCATCGACACCGCCACCATCGTGCCGGTCCGCCGCCAGCTGAAGCTGGAGTTCGGGTTTATCACACAAGGCGCGACCAACCCCGACCAAGCCAGCGAAGCGCCCGAACTCGAGCGCGACATGGTCACCGGCGACCTCAACGCCGCCCAAGTCGAGTGGATCCTCCAATACAGCATCTCCTCGCCGCAGGACTATCTTTTCCAAGTGCGCCGCCCCGGTGGCACCCTGCGCGACCTCACCGAGGGCGTGATGTGCGAGGTCATCGGCGACCGCACCGTGGACGAGGTCCTCACCATCGGCCGCACCGAGATCGAAACCGAAGCGCTCATCCGCCTGAAAGTCCTGTTGGAAAAGCTCAACATGGGAGTCAGCGCCGAGCAGATCCAACTCAAGAACGTCCACCCGCCCGCGCCGGTCCAGCGCTCCTTCGACGAGGTCAACCGCGCCCAGCAGGAGCGCGAACAAATGATCAACGAGGCTAACGGCGAGTATAACAAAGTCATCCCGCGCGCCAAGGGACTCGCCGACCAGCGGATCTCCGGCGCCGAGGGCTTCGCCGTCCAGCGCGTCAACGAGGCCGAGGGCGACGTCGCCCGCTTCAAGGAGCTCCTCGTGCAATACGACAAGGCCCCGGCCATCACCAAACAACGCCTCTATCTGGAAACCATGAACGAGGTCCTGCCCAAGCTCGGCTCGAAAATCATCATCGACGAGGACGCCAAGCAGTTCCTCCCGCTCATGAACCTCAAGTAATCCGACCCCTAACTTTCCAACTTCATGAAAACCATCACCCTTCTCCTCATCGCCCTCGCCGGCGTCATCATCATCGCCAGCAGCGCCTACACCGTGAACCAAACGGAGCAGGTCTTCATCACCGAGTTCGGCAAGCCGGTCGGAAATCCGATCAACTCCGACCCCGCGAAAAACGAGGCCGGCCTGCATTGGAAAAAGCCCTTCATCCAGCAGATCAACCGCATCGAAAAGCGGATGCTCGAATGGGACGGCCCCGCCACCGAAATGCCCACCCGCGACAAGCTCTACATCACCGTGGACAACTTCGCCCGCTGGCGCATTTCCGACCCCAAGACCTACTTCGAAAAACTCCGCGACGAGCGCAGCGCCCTTTCCCGGCTCGACGACATCATCGGCAGCGAGACCCGCAACGTCATCGCCTCCCACGATCTGATCGAGGTGATCCGCAGCGACAAGGACCGCAAGCCCGCCCGCGACGAGGCGCTCACCGTGGCCAACACCAACCTCGGCCAGCTCCCACCCATCCGCTTCGGCCGGAACACCCTCGACGAGCAAATCCTCAAGGCCGCCCAGCCGAAAGTCCGCTCCTGGGGCATCGAGCTGCTCGACGTCCGCTTCAAGCGCATCAACTACAAGCCCGGCGTCATCGACAAGATCTACAAGCGGATGTCCTCGGAGCGCGAGCAGATCGCCGACCGCTTCCGCTCGGAAGGCGCCGGCGAGGCCGCCAAAATCCTCGGCCGCAAGGAGCGTGACCTGCTCTCGATCCAGTCCGAAGCCTACCGCAAGGAACAGGAAATCAAGGGCAAGGCCGACGCCCAGGCCACCGGCATCTACGCCTCCGCCTACAGCTCCAGCCCCTCCGCCGCGGACTTCTACCAGTTCGTCAAGACCCTGGAGACCTACCAAAAAACCCTCGGCAAGGACACCACCACCATCATGACTTCCAACAGCGACCTGTTCCGCCTCTTCAAACACATCGAGACGCCGAAGCCCTGAGGGCGGCCGCCGTATGGACTGCTCCGACATGTCGGAGCTTTGCCACTGGCCGACATGTCGGCCAGTGGCAAACGGGCAGGACATGTCACCGCAGTCCGAAAAAACACCCCCGCCAGCGGGCGATGGAATCCCTCAAGCAAAAATTTCCTTCACGGCAACTCCCTTGCCATCTTCGGTCGCGTAAAACGGACGCTGCTCGACCTCATACATCGTCTTCGGGCTGATGCCCATGGCGGTGAAAATCGTGGCGTGGAGGTCGCTGATGGAAACCGGGTTCGTGGTCGCGATCAACGGGCGCTCGTCTGCCGTGGAGCCGTAAACAAAGCCCTTTTTCATTCCGCCGCCGAACATCACCACCGACGAGCCGCCGGTGAAATGGCGGTGCAGGCCGTAGTGTTTCGGCTCCAACAGCACATCCGACTTCGCGTTGGATTGATCCTGCGCCTTCGAGCCGGGGACGCCCTCGATCATCGCATCGCGGCTGAATTCGGAGGCGATGATGACCAGCGTGCGATCCAACAGGTTTCTCTCCTCCAGATCGAGGATTAAGCGGGCGATTGGCGAGTCGATTTCGCGGTGCATCCGCTCCACCACCGCGTGTCCGTCAGCGTGGGTGTCCCAATGAAGGAATGGCACATATTCGGTCGTGACCTCGACAAATCTTGCGCCGTTCGCCACCAGGTTTCTCGCTAACAGGCAACCTTGGCCAAAGTGGCTGTCACCATAGGCCGCCCGGGATTCCTTGGACTCCAGATCGAGATCGAAGGCCTTCGCCTCGGGGGCCGAAAGCAGTTTGTGGGCGCTGTCCAGCGAGCGGAGCATCGACTCTTGCTGGTAGTCGGAAATCAGATCGCGGTGGGGATTGCGATCGATGAGATTTTTGAAGAACGCGCGACGGTTGGCGAAACGTCCGGGATCCATGCCCTTGGGCGGGCGCACGGCGAGCTTGGCTTCGCCGGGGAAGGGGAGATTCATCGGCCCGAACTCCGCACCGAAGAATCCGCCGGTGGTGAAGGCTTTGAGTTCCTCGCTTTCGCCGTGGCCTTCGAGCCGCTGGCCGATGTTGATGAAGGCCGGCATGACGGGATTGCGCGGGCCGAGCACCTTCGCCATCCACGCGCCGATGTGTGGCGCGGCGACGGTTTGCGGCGGCACGTAGCCGGTGTGCCAGTGGTATTGATGGCGGGAATGCAGAATCGTCCCGAGATCCGGCTGCACGGCCGAGCGGATAAGAGTCGCGCGATCCATCACTTTGGCAATATTTTCGAGGCCTTGGCAGATTTTAATATTGTCCACCGAGGTATCGATTTTCGGAAAAGTGGATAACATTTTCGAAACGGGCGCGCCCTTGACGAACGGCTGATAGGCTTTGGGATCGAAGGTTTCCGGAGCCGCCATGCCGCCGCCCATCCACAGCAGGATGCAGGCGTCCGCCGTGGCCTTCGGCTGGATGACAATCTCCGCCGCCGCGCGGGGCGCGCGGGCCATCAGCGCGGCGATGGAGGCGGCGGAAAGTTTTTTCAGAAAATCCCGGCGGGGCTGTTCGGGGTCGAGCTGGAGCGGTTGCATGGCGGTTAGTTCAGGAAGTGGTTCAACGGACGATCTGGAATTCAGGCAGCATGAAGACTCCCCATAAGAAGTCCTGGATGGCGGCGGCTTCCGGCTTCGCGCCCAGCAGGGAGACGGCGAGCCTGAGCTCGTCCGGCGTCGGATCCCGGGAAAGCGCGGCCTGCCAGACGTATTTGGCGAGATCGGCGGAAGAAGCGAGGTTCCTGGCTAACAACGATTGCGCGCCCTCGGCTAGGCGCTGGTCGAGGATCGCGCCGTTGTTGAGATCCATCGCTTCCAAGGTCGCGAGATCGTTCGGCCGGGTGCTCACGATCTGTTCACGGTTCGGCCGGCCGAGCGTGCGCATCAGCAAGTCGGATTTCAACAACGCCGCGCGAACCATCGGCTGCGGGGTGGCGGACGCATCGCGCTTCACCGGTGCATCGATCTTGCCTGGCGCGGTGCCGCAGATCTGCCAGATCGCGTCGGTGAACTCCTCGGCGGTGAGCCGCTTGGGGCGCGGGCCTTGATAGACATAGTTGGATTCCCGCGGTATCTCCTCGAACGACTCGGACTTCGATTGATAGGCCGCCGAAAGGCAAATCAGTCGCAGCGTTTTTTTCAAATCCTGCTGGTTTCCCGCGAGGTGCACTCCGAGGTAATCCAGAAGATCCTCGTTCCACGGCGGCGACTGCATCGCATCCACCGGATGCACGATGCCGCGTCCCATCAAACGCTGCCAGAGACGGTTGGTGATGGCGCGCGGGGTGCGTCCGTTTTCCGGATGGGTGATGAGGGCCGCTAGCTGTTTCAAGCGCCCGGCCTTCGGCAGGCTGGCGTCAACCGTGCCGAGTTCCGGGAACAACCAGCCGGGGACGGCGGTCTTGCCGGTCGGCTTGTCGCAGCGGAACATTTCCAACGGTTCGTCCGCATAGATCGCCGCCAGACCATACGCCTCGCTGAGCTTCCAGCGGTCGACGAATGAATCGTGGCAGGACGCGCACTTCAGGTTGATGCCGAGAAAGGTCTGGCCGACCGACTGGGCGTATTGCATCGGGGTGATTTGCGCCGCGGAAACGCTGCCACGCCATTTGATGCCGTTGGCGAAACCCTCGTTCTCGGGATTCGGCGCGACCAGCTGGCGGACGAACTCGTCGTAGGGCATGTTGTTGTAAATCGCCTGATAGAGCCAGCCGCTGATCTGCTTGCGGCCGCCGTCGATGTAGCCGGTGCCGGCATAGTCATTGCGAAGGAGGTCGTTCCAGAACGTCAGCCAGTGTTCGGCGTAGGCGGTCTTGTCCGCGAGCAAGGTGTCCACCAGGCGGGCCCGCTTGTCCGGTGCCCGGTCGGCGGTGAAAGTCCGCATGGCTTCCACCGAGGGAAGCAATCCGACGAGATCGAGGTGGACGCGCCGGAGAAACGCGGTGTCGTCGAGCGGCGCGGGCCGGGGCTGTTTTTTCTCGGCGAGGTAGTGGTCGATGATCCGGTCGATCGGGTTGGCTCGGCCGTCGCGGGCGGCCGAAAGCTCGGGATTCCGAGGGCGAAGCGGCGGCTCGTAGGCCGGCTTTTTGAATGCAAAACCCGGCTCCCATTTCGCCCCGGAGAGCACCCAGGCCTTGATGATTTCCACCTGCGGGTCGCTGAGGCCCTTGCCTTTCGGCGGCATCCGGAGGTCTTCGTCATCGGACGAAATCAGTTCGAGAATCAGGCTTTTTTCCGGGTGCGCGGCGTCGATGATCGGGCCGTTTTCCGAGCCCTCGCGGAACGACGCCTCGTCATTCATCGAGAGTCCGGCCTTTTTCTTGGTGTCGGTGTGACATTCGGAACAGTGCTTTCTCAAAATCGGCGCGACCTCGTGAACGAAATCCGGGGCGGCCGAGACCGGTGCAATCAGTGCCATTCCGCTCAAAAGAAGCGGCAACATTCCGGGGAGCAGGGACGGTCGTGAATCGGTCATTTTGTAAATCGGGCGGGGTTGCAAAGCGGCAGCTCGGAAAACGATATTTCCGGAGGAGATCTTTCACCAAGGAAATTTCTCACTGCGGGGGCCACCAATGCCTGCCGCTCCGCCCCGGCCTCCCCCAACCCTGACGCCCCCGCGCTTCTCCCTTGCCCATCCGCGCGGCGGCCATTAAGTTCCGCGCCCCTGCCGATGAGCTCCAAACCTGTATTTCTCTACGACACGACCCTGCGCGATGGCACGCAGGGCGAAGGATTCCAACTTTCCGGCCTCGACAAGCTGCGGATCGCCAAGCGTTTGGACGAGTTCGGCATCGACTACATCGAAGGCGGCTGGCCGGGCTCCAACCCGAAGGACATCGAGTTTTTCCGCGAGGCGAAGAACCTCAAACTCAAGCACGCCAAGCTCGCCGCGTTCGGCTCCACCCGCCGCGCGGACACGCCGATCGAAGAAGATCCGCAGGTCCGCCTGCTGCTCGAAGCCGAAACGCCGGTGGTCACCATTTTCGGCAAAAGCTGGGAGCTCCAAGTCACCGAAGTCCTCCGCACCACCGTCGAGGAAAACCAGGCGATGATCCGCGACACCGTCGCCTATCTGGTGAAACACGGCCGCGAGGTGATCTATGACGCCGAGCACTTTTTCGACGGTTACAAGGATTCGCCGGACCACGCGCTCGCCACCCTGCAAGCCGCCGCCGAGGGCGGTGCCGCCTGCCTCGTCCTCTGCGACACCAACGGCGGCACGCTTCCATCAGAAGTCATGCAAATCTGCATGGCCGTCAAAAAGCACCTGCCTGACACGCCCTTCGGCATCCACACGCACAACGACTGCGAGCTCGCCGTCGCCAACGCCATCGTCGCCGTCAGGGCCGGAGCGAGCCAAATCCAAGGCACCATCAACGGCTACGGCGAGCGCACCGGAAACTGCAACCTCACCTCCGTCATCCCCATCCTCCAGCTCAAGATGGACATGCCGGTCGTCCCGCACCTCGAACAACTCCGCGACCTGTCGTATTTCGTGGACGACGTTTCCAACAACCCGCACTTCGCCCGCGCCGCGTTCGTCGGCCGCACCGCCTTCGCCCACAAGGGCGGCATGCACGTGAACGCCGTGCAGAAACTCGCCCGCAGCTACGAGCACATCGTCCCCGGCAGCGTCGGGAACGCCCAGAACATCCTCGTTTCCGAACTCAGCGGCCAGTCGAACATCCTCGTCAAAGCCGCCGAACTCGGCTTACCGCTAGAAAAAAGTTCGCCCGTCGCCGGTGCCATCCTGCGCCGCGTGAAGGAGCTCGAAAATGAAGGCTACTCCTACGAAGCCGCTGGCGGCTCGCTGGAAATCCTCATCCGCCGCGAGCTCGGGGACTACGTCAAAACCTTCGACCTCAAGGAATACCACACCACCTTCCGCCAATACCGCGACGGCCACCCGCCGATTTGCGAAGCGACCGTCAAGCTCGCGGTCAACGGCACGCCCGAGCTCACCGTCGCGGAAGGCCACGGCGTGGTCAACGCGCTCGACCTCGCGCTGCGCAAGGCGCTGCTCCCGTTCTATCCGGAAATCTCCGGCGTCTCGCTCGTCGATTACAAGGTCCGCATCCTCGACGGCCATGACGCCACCGCCGCCAAGACCCGCGTGCTCATCGTCTCGACCGACGGCGAGACCACCTGGGGCACCGTCGGCGTTTCCGACAACATCATCGAAGCCAGCTGGCTCGCGCTGGTGGACGGCATCGACCTCTTCCTCCAGCGGAAGAAATAAGGGGGATGGACGTCTCGTCCATCTGCCCGTGAGCAGCGAAAACCGGGCGGTTTCAGGCTCACCCTCCCCCAATCATCGGCCTCACGGACAAGAATGCCCGCGCCCCTCACGCCAGCAATCGCTCGATCACATCCGCGGCGGTGTAGCTGTCTCCACCATCTAACAGCGACTCCCGCACGGCGTCGAGATCGTCGCCGATGGTGATGAGCTGCGGCTCCAAATTTCCATGGCGGATCTGCGGGATTCCGGCAGACGCGGCGAGCGAATTGCACAAACAAACGCGGCCCGCGGTTTGCGACGGATCACCGCCTTTCGCGATGTAGGTTTCCTCGGGCTCGGCCGAGCAACGGAAGCCGATGCCGCCATCAGGCTTCTGAAAAATCTCGCGCAGCACGCCGAGATCGCACACCCGGCCGCGCTCTTGATAGACCGCCGGATCGGCGATGCTGCCCGTGACTTGGGCGACCTTGAACGGAAAGCCGGTGGGCGAAGCGAAGGCGTCGGTGTGGACTTTCAAATCGTCGCGTTTCACGCCTGCTAGGATTTCGATCTTGATCGAAGGATCGAATCCGGACTCCTCGCAAAACGCGAACGCCGTGCCGACTTGGATTCCCTTCGCTCCGAGCGCCTGCGCTTCACGGAGTTTGCCGATGCGGCCGTAACCGCCGGCTAGCCAGAACGGCAGGCCGATTTCAGCGAACTTTGCGGGATCGATCCGGTCGCGCTCGCCGTAGATCGGCTCGCCCTCGGGCGTGAGCAGCATCGGCCCGCGCGGCGGCGCGTTGTGGCCGCCGGCGATCGAAGCCTCCACCACGAATCCATCGACTCGCCCGGAAGATTTGCGGCGCAAATTTTCTGCGAGCACCGGCGAGGAAACGATCGCGAGAAAAATCGGGCGCGCGAGTTCCGGCACGGGACCGAATTCTGCGGGATCGAGGTGGATGAGCACAGGCTCCTTCGCGCCCGTCACATCGAGGCGCATCTCCGCGGGATGTCCGGCTGCCAGATCATCGAGGATTTTCGGGATCTGCCGGGGAATGCCCGCGCCCATCAGCACCACGTTGACGCCGGCAAGCATCGCGCCGTAGAGCGCCAGCAATGTCGGCGTCTGGATTTTTTCCAACAGATTGAGACCCACCCATCCCGCGTGCCCCTCCTTGGCGAGATGGACCGCGACGAAACTCGACGCGATCACCAGCTCGCGGGTCGAGGAAGACGGTTCGTGTGAAATCATCGGCGGCGTTTTAAAAGGGGCGTCATCCGCCTTGCCGCCGGGGATGTAATAGCGGCCGAGGATGCGCCTGGCGATTTCCGGATAGGGAAACGCGTCGAGCGCGCGCCGCAAGTGGCCGCCGGCGTCGCCCATCTGGAGTTGCCGCGTCAGCAACAAATCCAGCGCGGTGCCCGAGACCACGCCGAGCTGGCCCAGCTGCGAAACCGCCCGCGCCAGGCGCCAGCCGGAAACTCCGATTCCCATCCCGCCCTGGATGATCGGCGGCAACATCGAGGCATCGGCTAGACAGGAAGATGCGAGGATTGCGCTCATTTGGTGAAAGGTAGGAGAGTTCACCAGTCCGCCAATTTCAAAGCAGTCGGTGCATAGAAAATCGCTTGAAAAGCGGCGGAAATGGCGGTCACGCCATCGCAAGCGCGGCAGGGAACAGCACGGAATTCTCCAGGTGGATGTGCCGGTGCAGGTCGTCCTCCAGTTCGAGCAAGCCGGCGAACAAAGCGCGGTAAGTATTGCAGGCCTCGGGCGGCGGGGTGAAGCCGTTGGTGAGTGCCCGCAGGCGGGAAAGCGCGGAACCGGCGTCGTCGTGCTCGTGCAGCATGCAGGCGATCGGGCCGTCCATCGGTAGGACGGTGGCGCCGTTTTCCACCATCTCTACGATCGCCGGAAACAGAATCCCCTCCTCCTTCATGAGGTGGCTGTCCAGTTCCGCGGCCATTTCCGTGAAAATCTGATGCACCTCCACCAGCGACGGCGTGTGCCCGCCATGCACCCGCGCGACCCGCTCCGTCATCGCGTGCAGGCGCGGCAATTCGCTACGCAGATAGGCGTGATGGGTGCTGACGATGTGCTCCACCAGCTCGACGGGCGGCAGCAACGCGGGGTTTTCCGAAGGATTCCCCTTCTCCAGCATCCCCGCCTCCAACTGCTCCATCACGGACTCGGCCGCGATGCCTTTCAGCTCGCAGGCCTCGCGCAAGGTGCGTCCGCCCTGGCAGCAGAAATCAATTTTGAAGGACTGGAAAACCCGCGCCAGCGTCGGGCTTTCGGCGACGATCTCACCCACGGTGCGGTCGATCAAGGGAGTTCCGGCGGGCGAAAATACAGTTGGTGAATGACTCATAGCGCGGCGAAGTTCACCCATCCTTCGGCCGAGATCAACATTAAAGAAAGTTTTTTCGCGAATTGCCGACCAACTCCGAGAGCCCGCGAATTCCTGCCAGAACTTTCATCCTTAGAGCCATCAAGGTTGCAGCCAACTCCGCGTTTTATGCTTGCCGAAGCTATCCATGGTAGATTAACCACACTGCGCTACACCATATTTGGTGCCTGCTGGATTTTCACGAAAAACCAAACACCCGCCCGCCGCCGGTCTCCCAACTCAACACCACCACCCATGAACCCGCCCGCCGCCACCCTCGACTCCCCGCCCCGCCCGTCGTTCCCCGCTTCGGACGCCCCTTGCGGACTCACCTTCGAAGCCCGTTTTTCCACGCCCGGAGTCTCGCCGTTTGACGAGATCGAGTGGGACCACCGCACGGCGGAAATCACCGACGACAGCGGCAAGGCGATGTTCCGCCAGGAAAACGTCGAGGTGCCCAAGGCCTGGAGCGAACTCGCCACCAAGATCGCCGTCTCCAAGTATTTTTACGGCGACGCCTCGCTCGGCAAGGACCCTCTCAAAGGCGGCCGCGAGCAATCGGTCCGCCAGCTCATCCACCGCGTCACCCGCACCATCGCCGACTGGGGACTCGCCGACGGTTACTTCGCGGATGACGCGAGCGCGGAGAATTTTTATCAGGACATCACCTGGCTCTGCCTCCATCAGCACGGCGCGTTCAACTCGCCGGTGTGGTTCAACGTCGGTCTCCACCACCATTACGGCGTCGGCGAGAACGGCGGCGAGGGTTCCTGGTTCTGGGACCCCGCGGCCGGAAAAGCCCGCCGCGCGCCCGGCCAATACCACTATCCGCAGGCCAGCGCGTGCTTCATCCAGGGCGTGAAGGACAACATGGAGGACATCATGCGCCTCGCCACTTCCGAGGCCATGCTCTTCAAATACGGCTCGGGCTCGGGCTCGGACCTGTCCACCCTGCGCTCGTCCCGCGAGAAACTATCAGGCGGCGGCAGGCCGTCCGGGCCGATGTCGTTCCTACGGATTTACGACCAGGTCGCCAACGCCGTGAAGTCCGGCGGCAAGACCCGCCGCGCCGCGAAAATGAACACGCTCAAAGATTGGCATCCGGACATCGAGGACTTCATCGAGGCCAAGACCATCGAGGAAAAGAAGGCCTGGGCGCTCATCGAGCAGGGCTACGACGGCAGCTACAACGGCGACGCCTACGGCTCGGTGATGTTCCAAAACGAAAACCTGTCCGTCCGCGCCAGCGACGAGTTCATGCGGGCCGCCGCCGACGGTGGCGACTGGTGGACCCGCCGCGTCATCGACGGCGAGCCCTGCGAGAAAAAGGACGCCCGCGAGCTGCTGCGGAAAATCTCCCTCGGCACCTGGACTTGCGGCGACCCCGGCATGCAGTTCGACTCTACCATCCACGAGTGGCACACCTGCAAGGGCAGCGGCCGCCAGCACTCGACCAACCCCTGCTCAGAATACCTTTTCCTCAACGACACCGCCTGCAATCTCGCCTCGCTGAACCTCGTCCATTTCCAGAAATCCGACGGCTCTTTCGACACCGCGCGCTTCCAGGCCGCGATCCGCCTCTTCATCGTCGCCCAGGAAATCCTCGTGGATAGAGCCAGCTATCCGACCCAGCCGATCGCCGAAAACTCGCACGCCTTCCGCACGCTCGGCCTCGGCTACGCCAATCTCGGGGCGCTCATCATGAGCCGCGGCCTCGGCTATCACAGCGACGAGGGCCGCACCTTCGCCGCCGCCATCACCGCGCTGATGACCGGCCATGCATACGAAGTCAGCGCCGAGATGGCCTCGGTAAAAGGCCCGTTTCCATCCTATCGGGACGCCCGCTACGGCGAGGTCACCCACCCGCCCGCCGCGTCCAACGAGGAGTCGATGCTTGAAGTCATCAAGCGCCATCAGGACCGCGCCGGAAAACTCGAAGGCCGCGGCGATTGCGCGCCGATCATCGACAGCGCCCGCACCGCCTGGGACCGCGCCTTGCAGGCCGGCCGCAGCCACGGCTACCGCAACGCCCAGGTCACCGTGCTGGCACCCACCGGCACCATCGGCTTCCTGATGGATTGCGACACCACCGGCATCGAGCCGGACATCGCGCTGGTGAAATACAAGCTGCTCGCTGGCGGCGGCATGTTGAAAATCGTCAACCGCACGGTGCCTCCCGCCCTCACCCGGCTCGGCTACACGCTCGATGAAACCGCCGCCATCCTCGGCCACATCGAGCAATACGACACCATCGAGGACGTCACCGACGAAGCCACCGGCGAGCCCGTCGCCAGCGGCTTGAAACACGAGCATCTGCCGGTTTTCGACTGCGCCTTCAAGCCCTACAACGGCAGCCGCAGCCTGCAATACCGCGGCCACCTGCTGATGATGGCCGCCGCCCAGCCGTTCCTGTCAGGAGCGATTTCCAAAACCGTCAACCTGCCGGAAAACGCCAGCGTCGAGGACATCATGCAGACCTATAGCGAGGCCTGGCAGCTCGGACTCAAGGCCGTGGCCATCTATCGGGACGGCTCGAAGCGCAGCGCCCCGCTCAACACCCGCAAGACCACCGGCATGGGCGGCAGCGCCGACGACACCGCCGCTCCGGCCGACGCGCTGGCCGCCAGAATCGAGGAACTCGCCCGTGAGAACGAAGCGCTCCGCCAACGCCTCGAAGCCCCGATCCGCCAGCCGATGACCGACACCCACATGTCGCTCACCCACAAGTTCGAGATCGCCGGCCACAAGGGCTACCTCACCGTCGGCTTCTATCCGGACCACCGCCCGGGCGAGATTTTCATCCAGATGTCCAAGGAAGGCAGCACCATCGGCGGCCTGATGGACACCGTCGCCACGCTCACCTCCATCGCGCTGCAATACGGCGTGCCGCTGGAGCAGCTCGTCAACAAGTTCGCCTATCAGCGCTTCGAGCCCAGCGGCTTCACCAAGAACCCGGACATCCGCACCGCCTTCAGCATCACCGACTACGTCTTCCGCTGGATGGGCTGCGAGTTCATCCAGGGCTATCGGAAAGCCACCTCGCCCGACCACGGCCAGGGCGAACTGCCGCTGCCCGAAGTCGCCGAAATGGAGCAAACCGCGCTCAACCGCCCGGTCCGCGAGCTCAACCTCGACAGCAGCCAGAGCCGCGTCAAACGCGCGCTCGGCACCGCCTACATGGGCGTCATCTGCTCGCACTGCGGCTCGGACAAAGTCATCCGCGCCGGTGCCTGCGGCGTGTGCACCCAGTGCGGCACCAGCCAGGGATGCAGTTGATGGGTCGCCGCTTTCAACCGGAGGGACAATTTCCCGGCATTGACCCATGGCCATTCACAGGCATGATTCCCACATGCACACACGCCGGGAAATTCATGACAGAGGGACAGGCCTTTAGTCATATGCTCTGTAAGACTCTTTCATTCTCTATTCCAAGCCGGTTTGTCCCGGCGCTTTCACTGACCCTATCGACGCTCCCCAGACCAGACCCGATTGAATGCTTGTGCTCGATTACCGACGCAGAAAGCATATTCCTAGAGCTAGGAAAAATCCCTTGCGGTCAGATGCTTTGGAGCACAGAGTG
Organism: Luteolibacter sp.; assembly: GCF_058122085.1. Lineage (NCBI taxonomy): Bacteria > Pseudomonadati > Verrucomicrobiota > Verrucomicrobiia > Verrucomicrobiales > Verrucomicrobiaceae > Luteolibacter > Luteolibacter sp. The sequence continues at coordinate 15,249 of NZ_JBIKBQ010000095.1, forward strand.
CACCGGCACTTGCCTTGGTTTACACCTGCGCAACGATGCTCCAGAAACTTTCCCCCACTCCCACCCCTGCCCCGACCGGACATCGGAAAGTCCTGCTTGTCGGTTGGGACGCGGCCGACTGGAAGGTGATCCACCCGCTGCTGGACGCCGGCAAGATGCCCAACCTCGCGCGCTTCCACGAACTGGGCATGATGAGCAATATCGCCACTCTCCAGCCCGCGCTTAGCCCCACGCTCTGCATGACAAATTGACAGACCTTTAGTCAGAGTCTTTTCTTGTCATTCATCCCCCGCTCCGGTAGTTCTTCCGCATGAGCAGAAGGGCACGCTGGTTGGCGGAGTGGAGGAAATCCACCGGGAAACCGGTCTTTTACCACGTGATCTCGCGGGTGGTGGACCGGCGGTTTGCGCTGGGGACGGAGGAGAAGGAGAAGGAGAAGGAGAAGGAGAAGGAGAAGGAGAAGGCGGAGCGCGAACGCGAACAGGATGGAGAAATCCCGCTTGGGAAGATGTTGCGCTGCCGGGTCCGCTATTTCACCGATGGAGCGGTGATCGGCAGCCGGAGTTTCGTGGACGAGGCGTTTGCGAGCGCGCGGGAGCGATTCGGAGCCACGCGCAAAGACGGCGCGCGGACAATGAGAGGCAGCGGCAACGGCGCGAAAGGACTCTTGTGGAGCATCAGGGATCTGCACAAGGGGATGTCTTGATGGTTTGCCACGGAGAATATCGGGTCGCCGCCAACAAAATGGCGACGCCGTGCGGACCTACAAGCAAGCGCCTGTTCTCCCAGGAGTTCGGATCGACCGACGAGCTGGTCGGTTAGTCCGTGGCGGCGGTTTCCAGCCGCCATGCCTCCGCCTCTCCCA
>NZ_JBIKBQ010000096.1:0-15841 GCF_058122085.1 Luteolibacter sp.
ATGGCGAGAAGCCGCTCTTTCTTCCATCCCGTCTTCTCAGCACGGTGCCTTTTGCCGATCCCTGGTGCCTCGTTATTGAAGTCTAGCCTGCCTCGTTTTCTTGCCATGCGAAATTAATACAGGGAAATGTATTTTCGCCTAGGATATTCTGCTAAATGGTATTAAGCCGCACCATGGCGGTTGACTGATGGCGGCCGGTTCCGCCAGATTGTCCGCCATGGTGGATGTGGTTTGCGGCGTGATTGAGAATCCGGATGGGCGGTTTTTGGCCTGCCTGCGTCCGGCGGGAAAGCATCTTGGCGGCTTGTGGGAATTTCCGGGTGGGAAAGTCGATCCCGGCGAATCGCCCCAATCCGCGCTCGTCCGCGAGTTGCAGGAGGAGCTCGCCGTGGGTGTTGAAGTCGGGCTGCCGCTCACGGCGGTGGTCTGGAGCTACGAGGAAAGGACGATCCGGCTGTTGCCGTTCCGCTGCACCATCGTGAGCGGCGAGCTGCGAGCGATCGAGCACGAGAAGCTGTGCTGGTGCCTGCCGGAGGATTTCAACGAGCTCCCGTGGGCTGACGCGGATGTGCCGATCCTGCGGGAAATTCGCGGCTGGATTGCGTCACGTTGAGGTCGTTCAATTTCCCGGCAGGTCGGGATGTCTCAGGCTTGGGCGAGCTTGCTCACGTCCCAGGCGGGCAGGCCGAGTTCCGCGTTGATCTCGTTGAACTCGCCGATTTCCGCTTCGGTGAAGAGCAGGCCGCCGGCGGCGTCCGAGCGCTTGCGGGCGGCGGCTTCGAGCTGGCCGGGAAGCATCGCGGCTTCGTTGCCGTGGCCGAGGATGTCGTCGATGACCGCCTTGAGGTTTTCAATCTGGCTGCGGCCTTGGGCGAAGTTTCCGCCGGACAGGGCGTCCGGGTGGATGACTTGGAAGTAGAAGACGGGCGTGTTCTTCTCGCCCGGGGTCGTGAGCTTGCGGCCCCGGATGGTGGGCAGCGAGCCGCCGATGAGGCCGCCGAAAATTTCGTTGAGCAGCGACATGCCGTAGCCTTTGTGACCGCCGAAGGGAAGGAGGGCTGCAACTTCGTTAGGGTCGTTGGTGGGCTGGCCGTTGGCATCGACGGCGGCGCCGGGAGGGAGCATTTTGCCCTCGCGTTTCAGGGTTTGCACGCGGCCCATGGCGACGGTGGAGGTGGCCCAGTCCATGACGATCGGGAAGCCGTTAGCCGCGGTGCTCGGGATGCCCCACGAATGCGGGTTGGTGCCGAGGGTGGGGGATTTCCCGCTGAAAGGGACGACTTCGGCGAGGGCTGAGGTGCAGTTGGTGTAGGCGAAATAACCGCGCTCTGCGGCTTCCATGACGTAGCCGCCGCCCCAGAGGTAGTGGAAGGCGTTGTCCACGGCGATCTGGGCGATGCCGTATTGGTCGGCGAGCTCGATGGCGCGGTCGATGGCGCGGTAGGCGACCGACTGGCCGAGTTTTTTGTTCGCATTCCAGCGCTCGGAGGCGGGGAAGCGGGATGGGAGAACTTCGATTTCCGCGCCGGGGACGCAGCCGCCGACTCCGGAGCCGAAGAGGTGGTCGAGGTGCAAGGCCTTGAGCGCGTGGTGGGTGCGGATGCCGTGGCGGGCGGCCTCGGCGCAGAGTTTGGCGCCTTCGTCGGCTTCGTCGGCGCTGTAGCCGTGGGATTGATAGGCTTTGGAAACGAGGGCGTCGTGGTCTTGGCGTGGAATGACGAGGAATTCGGACATCGGTTTGTGTTTGTTGGAAAGCCGGGAAATCGTGCCGAAATCAGGACGCGTGTCGAGTCGGATGAAACGCGGATTTCCGGCGACGGGCCGGCGGGGCGAAAAAATTGACCGGCCGGCGGATCAGGAGGGTGCCGGGGGGCTGCATCCTCCGATCGAACGCCGACCGGTCGTTTTTTCGGGGGGGGGTGCTTACGGCGCGGCGAGGTCCGCGGTGTCGTCGGTGAAGTTGGTCTGCATCGCGTTGATGGTGATGGTTCGATCCACCGAGAAGGTGATAGGCGGGCAAAGCAGCTCGGTGCCAAAGACGGTCTCGCTCATGAGCGCCACGGTGTAGGTTCCGTTTTTGGTGAACTTGGTGCCGAGGTCGGTGACTTCGAGGATCTTGCTAACAGTCTGATCGCGGTCCACCGGGAAGGCTTTGGCGATGACGCCCTGCGCGCCGTTGACCGCGGTGCCCTCGTAGAGCATCAGATAGGTGTCGCTGCGCGGGTAGAGGTCGTTGAGGTTGAGCTGGATCTTCGGGATGTCGAAGCGGAGTTCCTGACCCTCGGTGATGCCGAGGATCTCACCCGAGGCGACGGGCCAGACCTGCACGTGAGTCGAGGCGATCTGGGTCTGGGTGATGGTGCCGTCGGAAAGGGCGTGAATGATGAAGTGTTCTTCACCACTGGCCTTGGTCGGATCGGCCGCCTTGAGCGAGGAGGCTGCGAACTTCAGCACGGTTTTGCCGTTCTCGGAGATATACGCGGAGTAGTGCGGGGTGGTTGCGGCCACCGCGGTGCGGTCGAGCGATATTTGTCCTTCCGCGTAGGATTGGACGTGATGTTCGAGCAGGACCTTGGTGGCGGCATCCGGCAGACCGATGCCAGTCAACAAGTCGGCCACCTCGATTTCCACGGAAAACGGCTGGTCGACCCGCGTGCGGGTGACAAGGGTGTAGGGATCGAGGGTGGTGATCTTGATGTCCGCTTTCGGCAGATAGGCGCTGACGAGCTTCTGGTCGAGCAGATAGTCCTTCGCCTGGTTTTGCTCGATGGTCCAGAGTTGGAACAGGGAGCCGTTGGTTTCGAGCGTCATGGCGGAGGGGCCCATGCCGCTGCGCGCGACGGGCATGTCCCAAACGACGCCGGTTCCTTGCTGGGTCTGGCGGATGAAGTTCACGTAGGGGCCGGTTGCGGCGGAGGCGTGGGTTGAGAGGGCGGCGAGTAGTAGTCCGAGAAGTTTCATTGGAGGGTGGTTGTTGGGGTTGCCGGAGCGAGGCGGACGGAGATCGGCCCCTGGCGGTGGGTGGCGATGACGATCTTCTTCTGCGTTGCCCAGTAGGCGACGCGCTCGGGGGGGAGCGCTTCTTTTCCGGCGGCTTGGTCGAAGGAGACGTCGTTGGTGGTGATCCAGGCCCGGTTCCGGGTGAGGAAATCATTCCACGGGAGAAGCGTTCCGACCGGGTCGGCATTCACGCGGCTTTCCATCGCCTGCGGGAGAAAGATCACCGCTCCCTTGGGGATGAGGGTCCAGCTTTTCCCGTCGTTCAGAACCACCGATTGCTTGATGATGGATTGGTCGTTAGGACGGCTGGTGGCCGCCTCACCCTGTGCGGGCGTTTGCAAGCGGATCATGGGCGTGCCTTGCTGCAGCTTGGCGAGTTCTTCCGGCGTGATGCGGGGAAGGACCGGCGCCGCGGCGAGGGCGCTGCTAGCCAGCGCACAGAGGATGAGTGCGGTTTTCATTTTGGGGGGAGTCTTTGGGGGATCGTTATTCGAAGGTGACGAGCACCGCGAGATCCTGGAGGTCGAAGCCGTAGTGGGTCGCGTCGGTTTGGCCGAGCTCCATGAGCACGAGGAACTCGCGGTTGCCGATTTTCACCGTCTTGCCATCCATGGCGAGGTAGGGCTTGAGGAAGTCCTCAAAAAGGGACTGCTGGAAGGCTTGGTTGGTGGCTGGAATCGAGTCTCCGTTCTTCAGCATGAGAACATTCGGCGTGCTCTTGGCGGTGGTGTAGAGCGGGAGCCAGGCCTTGTCAAAATAGCCCCGGCCGCCGAAGTTGATGATGTCGCCGGCCTTGACCTTTTTGTCGAGAACGACCTTGGCGGGGTTGATCTTGGCTTGCTGGCCGGAGAAGATCTTGGCCCATGAGGAGTTGTTTATGCTCCACACGGCTTCGACGGGAAGGTCGTAAGTTTTGTTGGATCTCCGGATCTCGTCGTCTTCGGTGGCGTTGTCGATCCCGTCGCTCGTGGTTCCGGAGCCTTTGGCGGGGTTGCTCGAGTCCACTCTGTCGTAGTTGTTGCCGCCGCCATTGTTGTCCTTGGCTTGCTGGAACGAAGCTCCTAACACGCGAACCCGCATGGTGAGGTCATCCTTCGGTTTGAGGATGTTGGGTGAGACGACTTCCAGGACCTCGGTGATGCCGGTCTTGTAGTGGATTTGCCAGTCGAGTTGAGAGAAACTGCCGACGCGGACCAAAGTGCGGTCGATGTCGAGCTTTCCGGTTGGGATCGTTTCTTCGGCGGAGACGGACTGGAGTGAGCAAAGGCATGCAAGCAAGCCGATGGCCAATTGTCCGCCACGGGGGGGGTGGTGGTGTTTCATGTTGTTGGGGGGTGGTTTCCTCTTGCGAGTCAACGCAGCGATTGAATGCCCGCCCCGGACAAAATTCAAGAAATCGGATATAAGTTACGCGATCGCGTAGGGTGAGCGAGAATCGCCCATGGGCTCGTTGGTTATGTAACTGCCTTGAAACGAGCACTTTGAAGCTGAAATGAAAAATCCCCATCCCGCGTCGTGACGGCGGAATGGGGAGATGGAGATATTCAACCAATACTAACAAAAATGAAATTAGCGGTCGAGAATCGAGTTCCAATGTTCGAGATTGTCCTTCTGCGACTCGAACAAAGCGGTGGTGTCCTCGTGGATGGTGACGGAGTTGATCTTGTCGCCCTTGACGATCTTGTTGACCACGTCTTGCCCGGTGATGACCTCGCCGAAGACGGCGTGTTTGCCGTCAAGGTGCGGGGTCGGAAGGTGGGTGATGAAGAACTGGCTGCCGTTGGTGTTAGGTCCGGCGTTAGCCATGGAGAAGATGCCCGCCTTGTCGTGCTTGAGCGAGCGGTCGATCTCGTCGGCGAACTTGTAGCCGGGGCCGCCGGAGCCGGTGCCGGTCGGGTCGCCGCCCTGGATCATGAAATTGGGGATCACGCGGTGGAAGGCGACGCCGTCGTAGTAACCGCGCTTGGCGAGGTTGAGGAAATTGGCGCAGGTGACCGGGACTTGCGAGGCGAAGAGCCGGGCGTTGATGTCGCCGGCGGAGGTGTGGATGGTGATTTTGATGTCAGACATGGCCGGCAGGAAACACCGGATTTGACCGTCTGGCAACTCATGCGTTTGCCAATACCCACGCGTATTCCCCTGCGATTTGTTCCTCGACCGGACGCTGCAAGTCATCCGGCAGCACGCCCCAGGTGTAGGTTTCGATCTCGTAATGCGGGCAGGCGGCGGGGTGGGATTTACGCCAGCGGAGCACCTCGGCCGTCTGGTCGCGGGTCGAGCGCAAGGGCGCGGCGGGCTCGGCATCGAGCGGGATGTGGAAATGGACGCGCATTTCCTCGAACGCCGCCGGGTCGATTTCGTGATTTCCCGCGGCGCTGAAAAACGCGGGCAAGTCGATAAATCGCGTGATCCCGCCATCCGCCCGCCGCAGCAGGACCTGATGGAAATAAACCGGCTCGTCGAAGGGGCGGATCGCCGCGAGCGCCGCCGGGTCGCGCGGATCGAGTGCCAGCGCGCTGGAGAGGTGGATCTTGGAAATCCGGATGCCGGCGGCGGTCAGCGCGTCGAGCGATTCGCGGGCGGTGTCGTATTCCAGCGCGAAGTGGCAGGCGTCGTAGTTCACGCCGATCCGGCGGCGGATGGTTTCAACGTCCGGTGCCGCCGCGTGCAGGCGCTCGAAAAACGCGAGCGTTTCCTCCGTGTTTTCGAAATGCCCGAGCGGTTCCGGTTCCAGGCCGAGGTGGAAATCGTGCCCGGTTTCCGCAGCCAGCATTTCCAACCAGTCCGCCAGTTCGATCAAGTGGCGGACAATCACCGATTCATCCGCGCCAAAGGTTTTGTGAGATCCCGGCAGCGTGGAAACCGACGCTCCCGTCCCCGGCCGCGCGACCACCGCCAGAATCCGGAACAGATCCATCGTGTAATCCACCCGCGCGCGCTCCGTCCAATCCGGCTTGAAAACCTGCTCCTTCACCCGCGTGCCGTGGAAGCTGCCGTAGGGAAAGCCGTTGATGGTGAAAACGTAGGTGTTCGTCTCCGCCAGCCAGTCCTTGAACTCCGCCAGATTTTCACCCGCCAGAAGCTCCTGTGCCGCCACCGCCGAGAGCCGCAGGCCGATGGCGAAGGCCTCGTTCGCGCCTAACGAGCCCGCCGCCCGCAAGCGGTCGCGCACGGCTAGCACGTGCGTGCGCAGCACCGCGAAGGTCTCCGCCCAAGTTTCCGCCGGGTGGATGTTGGTGCAGTAGGAGAGGTGGGACGGGTGAAATTTCATGGGAGTGGGGTGTTGCCGGAGTGCGGAGGGCTTTCGGACTGCGGGGACACGTCCCCGCAGTCCGAAGGACTGTCATCCGCGGCACTCATGCCACAAACCTCGGCGACTGGCTGAGGAACCTGCGGGGGTTCTGGTAGATGATCTGCTCGATCTGCTCCGCGGTGTGCTTGCGGCGTTTCATTTCGAGCGCGCACTTGGGCACGGCGAGGGGGTCGGAGTGGCCCCAGTCGCAGGCGGAGTTCATCCACAGCCGCTCGGTGCCGTAGATTTCGAGCATGTCGATGGCGCGGTTCGGCGTGCACTTGCTTTCCGGATAGAGCGTCATGCCGGCCCAGTAGCCGGCGTCGAGGACGTGGGAAATCGTGTGTTCCTCGACGTGGTCGATGATGACTTTCCCGCGGTCTAACTTTGAGAACGAGGCGAGCGAATCGAGGATCAGCCGGGTGCCCTTGAGCTTGTCCTCGAGGTGGGGCGTGTGGATCAGGATCGGTAAATCGCGGTCGAGCGCGAGCTGCACGTGCTCCTCGAAGATCGCCAGCTCGTTGCGGGTGTTCTTGTTCAGCCCGATCTCGCCGATGCCTAACACCGTCGGGCGATCGAGGAACTGCGGGATCAGGCTCATCACCTCGCGGGCGAATCCCGGATCGTCGGCTTCCTTCGGGTTGATGCAGAGCCACGAGTAATGCTTGATGCCGTATTTCGCCGCGCGCTTCGGCTCATACTCGGTGAGCTGGCGGAAATAGTCGTGAAATCCGTCTGCGGACGAACGGTCGAAGCCGGCCCAGAAGGCGGGTTCGCAAATCGCCTCGCAGCCTGCGAGCGCGAGTTTCTCGTAGTCGTCGGTGGTCCGGCTGACCATGTGGGCGTGGGGCTCGATGTATTTCACAGGGATGGCGGCGCTCCGGTGGCGCCTTGGAAGGGCGCGGTTTGGGGAAGATCGGTAGTGTGGTCCGAGAAGGATTCCAAGACGGCTTTCGCGCGGTCGGGGCGGTCGGAGAAGAGAATCGGCAGCGCGGTTTTCAAGGCGGCGAGGCGATAGTCGTCCTCGCCCGGATGGCGGTCGATCCGGTCGAGAAACGCGGCGAGGTTGATGAGCATGTGACGCGCATCGATGAATTGGAGGTCGAGGAGTTCCTGCTTGCTCGGCATGCGCGGACTTTATGAGGGGATTTTCAAATTCCCATCCCGAAAAGCAGGGGATTTGATCACGGCTTGCTAGCCGGACTGGGATCGTGTGTGCTGCCGCCGTGTTTGCGACATACGTGCATGATTTGAATCCGGTGGCGCTGCCGATTTACGGCGGGCTGGCGTTGAGGTGGTATGGACTGGCCTATCTGGCGGGTTTCGTCGCGGGTTTCCTGCTGCTGCGGAATCTGGCGCAGCGCGGCTTGTGGGTGATGAAACCGGAAAAAGTCGGCGACTTCATCGCGGCCTGCGCGTTGTTCGGCGTGTTTCTGGGCGGGCGGCTGGGGTACATCTTTTTCTATCAAATCCCGAAAGCCGGGTGGGATGGGCTGGCGCATGATCCGCTGCTGGTTTTGCGCGTGTGGGAAGGCGGGATGGCCAGCCATGGCGGGATTCTCGGACTGGCGGTCTTCACCTGGGTTTACGCGAAAAAGCACCAGGTCTCGTGGGCTGGTCTGGCCGACGGCTTGTGTGTGGTCGGGCCGGTCGGGCTGTTCTTCGGGCGGGTGGCGAATTTCATCAACGGCGAGCTCTACGGCCGGGTGGCGAACGGCGTGCCGTGGGCGGTCAAGTTTCCGATGTCGCTGGTCGAGGAGTCCGATGAAACCCAGGCGATCGCGTGGCAGGCCTGCACCCGCATGGAGCCGTCGCTGGCGGATGCGAAAACGCTCGATCCGCTGATCGCCGCCGCCCGCGAGAACCCGCAGATCTCGAACATCCTCGGGCAATATCTCCAGCCGCGGCATCCGTCGCAGATTTACGAGGCCTTGCTGGAAGGCGCGCTGCTTTTCGCGATTTTGTGGATCGTGCGGGTGCGTTTCCCCAAGGCACCGGCGGGCCTGATCACCGGCTTGTTTTTCGCGCTTTACGCGGTTTTCCGGATTTTCGGCGAGCAGTTCCGCGAGCCGGACGCAGCGATGGTCGGCTTCCTCACCAAAGGGCAGTTCTTCTCGTTCTTCATGTTCCTCTTCGCCGCGCTGTTTTTCGGCCACGCTTGGCGGGGGTGGAAGAATGAGGAGAGTCGACGTTCCGTCGACCCGGGTTGACCAAAGGTCCACCCTTCTGATGCCTCACTGGAACATTTCCTGCGCGGTGTAGGCCATGCCGATCGCCGCCGCGGCATCGCCGCCGACCGCCCATTCGAACTGGGTCGTGATGACGTTCGGGTCGAGCGGGCTGTGGCGGTAAACCGGCCAGGCGCGGTCGGCGAAACCTTCCTCGATCCACACCATGTATTGGTCGCGGAACGAGGCTTCCGCCAAGCCGCCGCCGATGACGACCAAGCCGGGATCCAGCGTGCGGACCATGTCGGCGATGGCGTAGCCGAGGATGAATCCCTGTTGTTTGAAAATCTGCACCGCGAGTGGGTCGCCCTTTTCGGCGAAATCCCGGAGTTTGAAGGCTTTTTCCTCCACCGGCGCGGGGTCTTGGTTGAGCGCGTGGTCCGCCCATTCCGGCTTGGCCAGTTCGAGCCGCAGGCGGCGGCGGAGCGCGACGAGCGAGACCCATGCTTCGGCGCAGCCTTTGAGGCCGCAGGAGCAAACCGGCAGTTCGCCATCGTCCTCGCGGAAGGGCACGCTGATGTGACCGACTTCCAGCGCGAGACCGTTCGCGCCCTCGTAGCTGCGGCCGCCGGGGAGCACGAAGCCGCCACCCAGACCGGTGCCCGGAGCGACCAACAACAGACTGCCGAGGTGCTTGCGGCGGAGCGCGTATTCGCCAATCGCGGCGGCGTTGCAATCGTTGGTCATGTGGACCGGCACGCCGCTGCGGGCGGAAAATTTCCCCTGGATGTCGGTGCCGACCCAGTCTTCACCGAGATTCGCGCGGCCCCAGATGACGCCTTCGCTGCTGGGCGCGGGCACGTCCAGACCGATGCCGGCGATGGCGCTGCGGTCGATGCCGGCTCCGGCGGCGAGTTGGTCGAGCGCGTTGTCGAGCTGGCCGAAAGTCGCTTCGTAGCCGTTTTTGACCAGGCTGCGGACCTCGACCAACGGCCCGGTTTGCTCGGCGTGATGATTGACCAGAACGGCCTTGACGGTGGTGCCGCCGATGTCGAGGCCAGCGTAGTAGGAGGGATCGTTTGCCATGCCAGTAAGCTGTTTTCCCGGGGACGGGGTGTCAAGAAATTGGGGCGGAGCTGAAGAGTCATAATGGTCTGGACTGCTCCGACATGTCGGAGCTTTCCCACTGGCCGACATGTCGGCCAGTGGGAAAGCGGGGTCATGCCCCCGCAGTCCGAAAGGATGGAGCACATCTCTCGCCTCGCAAGGGCTTCCCCCCCTTGCAATTACAGACTATTCCAACCGCATGTGATCATGGCTGCCCACCAGTTTCCGTTCCACCCGACTTGGGTGGCGGCGCCAAGGTGAAATTTCACGCCCGCCTTGCCATGGGGGGCGGGAGGCGTATGTTCGCCGGCGAGTCTGACATGACGCCGTTTTTGAGGAAAATTCTGGGGGTGAACTGGGTGCTCGTACTGGTGATGTACGGGCTCCTGATCTTCGGCGTGTTCATGATCGAGAGCGCGGCGCGGCACGTTTCGATGACCAAGGAGAATCTCGCCCACTTCGGCAGCGCGGGGGCTTATTTCGCCTCGAAGCAGAAGACGTTCATCCTGATCGGGAGCATCGCTTATTTCGTCGCGGCGTTCATCGACTACCGGTGGATCCGCTGGCTGGGAATCCCGTTTTACCTCGTCAGCATGGCGCTAATGATCGTGGCGATGCAGCAGGACGACTCGGTGCACCAGTTGAAGCTGGGCGGGTTTTCGTTCCAGCCCGCGCAGCTCGGGATCACCTCGGGGATTCTGCTGATTGCCTGGCTGGTGCAGGATTTGCCGAAGCTCCACCGCTGGTTTGGCGCGCCGTTCATCCGCATCGGGATCATCGGGCTGGTCGCGGCGGTGCCGTTTCTGATGGTGATGAAAATGGGCGACATGGGTTCGGCGCTGGTCTGGATTCCGGTGGCGATCGTCGCGCTGCTCATCGGCGGCATTCCGTTCCGTTATCTCACATGCATGTCGTTCTTCGGCGCGGGGATCATTCCGCTGCTGTATTTCGTGGCGCTGCCCTTGGTTTCCAAGCGTGGCCCGGAGCGGATCGACGTCTGGCTGCGCATGATGCAGGGCCGCGAGGTCGACATTAATGGCGACGCCTACGCGCCTCACAACGTCTCGATGGCGATCGGCAAGGCGGGCTGGAAGGGTGCCGGTCACAACGCGAGCGCGGAGCAGGGGTCGCTGCACGCCAGAGGCTTCATCCCGCGGGAGACCGCGCACAACGATTACGTGTTCGGCGTGATCGGCGAGGAACTGGGTTTTCGCGGCGGTTTGTTGCTGCTCACGGCGTTCGCGCTGCTTCTCGTGCAGGGGCTGTTCATCGCGTTTTACAGCCGGGATGTGTCCGGGCGTTTGCTGGTGTGTCTGGTGGTGGCGTTGTTTTTCGCGCACGTTTTCGAGAGCATCGGGATGTGCGTGCTGATCATGCCCATCACCGGGATCCCGCTGCCGCTGGTGAGTTACTCGGGCACCTTCGTGGTGATTTGCATGTTCCTGCTGGGCCTGGTGCAGAGCGTCTGGATCCACCGCCACCGCAAGCCGCAGCTGCAAATCGAGCCGGCGAACGCGTGACCCGCGCCGTCAGGCGGCGCGTTTGAGCAACCGGTTCGCTCCGGCGAACAGCAGCAGCGCGACGAGCGCGAAGGCGGGGACCTGCCAGAAAAACGCCGCGCGCAATGCCGCGCCGGGCGGGTGGTCCGGGAAATGCGCGAGCAGTCGCGAGAAGCCGAGGCTGAAAAGCCCGTAGCCGAGGTTGAACGCGAGGCCTTTGACCGAGAGCACGGTGGCGCGCCTGCCGGAATCCGCCAGGCCGTGGAGCGCCCGGCTGACCGTGAAACCGAGGTAACCCAGCGTGGTCATGAGAAGCATCGCGGGCAGCAGGCCGAACAGCGGCCAGCCGGGAACGAGCGCGGTTAGTCCGAGCAGGGAAATCCCGGCGGCGATGCCGAGATTGGTCAGCGTGCCGAAGCGGTGGTTGAGGTTTTTAGCGATGCCCGGCACGAACCAGCCGAGCACGCCGATCGCCGCGCCGATGAAGCCGAAGCTCCACTCCGGCAGCTCGATGAGCCGGTAATAACTGCTGGTGAGGGTCGCGAAATTCCTGACGATTGAATCGATCGCGAGGCCGATGACCACCACGACCAAAGTCCGCGGGTGGGTGAACACCCAGCGCGCGGTTTCCAGTGTTAGCTTCCAGGCGTTCTGGCAGGAACTCCCGAGTCCGGCCGCCGTATGGCGCGGCGGCTCGACCATCCGCAGGGTGATCCCCAAACAGACGAGCGCCTGGCAAAGCACCACGGCGACTGGCAGACGGTGGGCGACCTCGTGCGAGAGCTGGAAGCCCGCGGGCAGCAAGCGGTTCAGCGGCTCCGGGTCATAGATCAAGCCGCCGAGGACCATCGCGACGACGAAGCCGACCGAGCGCCAGCGCATGGTGGTGGCGAGCAGTTTGTCCCACGCATCCGCCCGCGCGTTTTCCGGCAGGGAATCGTAGGCGAGCGCCTCGTCCGCGCCGCTGGCGCAGGCTTCCGACAAGCCGGAAAGCACCCGGTTCAGGACGCACAACGCGACCAACACGGCCCCGCCGCCGCGAGGCGCGAGCAGCAGGCAGAGCATTTCCAACACCATGAGCCCCGCCGCGGCGATCAGCAATTTCCGCCGCCCGAGCGTGTCCGCCAGCGCGCCCGAGGGGACCTCGAACAGCAGGATCGTCGTCGCCCAGATGAGGTTGAGCAGGACGAATTGGTCGAGCGTCAGCCCGAGGTCGAGAAACAGGATCGCCAGCACCGGGTAGTAGGCGCGGGCGTTGTAAAACACCGTGAAGACCACGAAGCGCCGCGGGTTTCCAGTCAGATCGGCGGCGGGCATGCGTGGGGCGTATCAGACGCAAGCCGCCCCCGGAAGCGAAACCCGGAGAGGGAAACATTCCGGACCACTCCGCCGCCTCAACCGAGTCCCTCGCCGATCAAAAAATCGCGCGGCGTGTTCACCCGCATCCCGTAAACCGTCGTCCCGAGCAGCAGGCCGAAATCGCCTTTGTCCAGAGTCAGCAACACCTCGCTCCTGGCGGCCAGCGCGGAAATCAGCACTGGCTTGTCTTTGGAGGCGGCGAGCAGCAATGGCTTCCGGCTGGTCAGAGCATTGGGAATCCACTCGACCTTGGACTGCATGCCCGGCCATGTCAGGGCTGCTTCCGCTCCGAGTTTCCCGATGTTCCTGCTCGTTTCCGCGCGGCAATAGCTGGCCGAGATCAAGTGCCAGCCGCGATCGGGAGCGATTTCCGTGATCAACCGGGACAGCGACTTTGCCGATCCGCAGGCGGAAAGCAGCACGCTGCTATCCAGGAAAATCCTCACGCTTTCCCGGCCTTCCTCCAGATGGATTCGGCATCCGTTTCATCTTCCGCGATCCAGCCCCGCAAGGTTTCCTCGGGAATATCGCGCACGGGCAGGGCTTCCGCCGGTTGCAGGAAAATCCCGCCGTCCCTGAGTTCCACCAGCATCATCGGGTGTTCGGCCGCATCCAGCCCCAGTTTCCGGCGCATGTCCGGCGGCAAGGTGATGGTGCCTCGTTTGGAAACTGGAATACTTGTCATGCAGTAATGCTGTAATGCGGCATTGCGAGTGTCAAGTCGGCGGTGAGGACTGCTCCGACATGTCGGAGCTTTCCCACTGGCCGACATGTCGGCCAGTGGGAAAGCGGGGACATGTCCCGCGCCGTCCGCACCTCTCCCGCCGTCCCGGAATCCGACTGAGACAGTCGGAACACATTTGAGAACCCATTCCACAGGTTGCCAGCCCGCATTCGTCCTGCTACCGTCCCGCCATGACCACACTGAGGCCGCCGGATTCCATCACGGTGAGCGACTATCTCGCAGGCGAGGAAATCAGCGACACGAAACATGAATACCTGGGTGGCACCGTCCACGCCATGGCGGGCGCTACGATCCGCCACAACAACATTGCCTTGAATTGCTTGGCAGCGCTACACGGAATGCTGCGGGGTAAATCCTGCCAGCCCTTTAACAGCGACACCAAGGTCCGCATCGAGTTCCCCGACCACAGCCGCTTTTACTACCCGGATGCGATGGTCGTCTGCCAATCGAATCCGGATTCCGCTCATTTCCAGACTCAACCCGTCGTCATCATCGAGGTCCTCAGTGACTCCACCCGCCGTGCGGACCTCGGCGAGAAGCGCGACGCCTACCTCACGATCCCCTCGTTGAAAGTCCTGCTTTTCGTCGAGCCCGAGGCCCCAGCTGTCACTCTTCACCGCCGCCTGCCGGAAGGGGGATTCACCATCGAGCGCCACAGCGGGCTGGATGCCATCATCCCGCTGCCGGAAATCGAGGCTTCCTTGGCCCTTGCGGATCTCTACGAGCGAGTCGAGTTCGCCCTGTAATCCCCTGAGAAGGCAGGGTCCGAAGCCAGTGAGTTGATGAAGGTCGCTATTTTGGCGCGTGGATTGCCACGAATCCCGCGCAGCGCTTCAATGGCCTCGGCGCGCAGGAAAATTTCAGACCGTTCGATCACTTGGCATCCGGGTCGGGCAAAGGGGCTGAGAGGGGGGAGAGGCGGGATTGACAGTGTCAGCGGGGCTGCCTACGTTTGATGCGTGGACACCAAGGATTTGATCACCACCGACCCGGACATTCTGGGTGGAACCCCTGTTTTCAAAGGAACGCGCGTGCCCGTAAAAACGCTCTTCGATTATCTTGAGAACAACTACACCCTTGGGGAGTTCGTGGAGTGCTTTCCGTCCGTGAGCCGCGAAGCTGCACGCGCCTTGCTGGAGAGGTCTGAATCCGTCCTTCTGGCCGTAGCGTGAGGATCTTGCTCGACGAGTGCGTTCCGTGGCCAATGCACAAACTGCTCGCCGGGCATGACTGCACCTCCACGCAATGGCGGGGCTGGGGCGGAATCAAAAACGGCGACCTCATCCGTCTGGCAGAGCAGGAATTCGACATCTTCATCACTTCGGATCAGAACCTCCGCTATCAGCAAAATCTCGCGGGCCGGGGCCTCGCCATCCTTGAGCTTTCGACCAACGACCTTCGCCGCATTCTCGCCGCCTCCAGCGACATCGTGGCCGCCGGCGCCACCACCGGCGCTGGTGAATACCGGCATTTGGAGATCCCATGATAGAGTGCAGGCGGGAGGATGATCGGTAATCGATTTTGGCAAAGGCGATCAATGTATGAAAATTCGCGTCGATTCGCGGTTGCCTCTCTCAAAATGAGTTCCCCCGCGGGAAAAAGGCTTGCAGCACGGCGGGATAACAGGCCGGCCTATCAACATGCCCCTCAAATCGCTGCTTCTTCCCCTCGTCTGGGCGACGTCACTCACGCTGGCCTGCGCCAACACCGCGCCGACGGTCGTCATCCAGTCCGCCGCCATGCGGCCGGGCACCACGCTGATGGATGTGGCCTATCGGGTGAACGACCCGGACGACGCCACCGTGAAGACCCGCGCGCTGGCCTTTGTCGACGGCGTGCGCTCGTTCGCCAATGTCCTCAAGCCGGTCACCTTCGTCGAAGGCACCGCCGCCAAGCTCGGCGATGCGATCCCCAGCAACACGGATCACACGCTCACCTGGGATGTGGCGGCGGATTGGAACATTGATTTGGGACAGATCAAATTCGAGGTGTTGGCGATGGATGCGCGGGGACTCCTGCCATTTGACTGGATTACGATTCCGGCGGCGGACGGGAAACCGGAGCTGACGATCAGCAAGAACTCGCCGACGGATGCCGAAGTGCTGAATTCTTTGTTCTGGCAATATGCAATTGGGGATTCCGGGCTTTCGCTGGCGAACGGGATTCTGACCGGTAATGCCAGCACTGGGGTTTTTGATCAAGTGATTCTGTCCAATGGCAGTTTACTACAAGTCTATTCGACGCCTTTTGTATTCAAGCGGATGAATCTGGATCCAGATGATGGAATTCTGGCAACTTCGGCTCGTGCTGGTTTAATCGCTCCTCAGGGATGGCATGCCGCCAACCGTTCATACTCAGGTCTTTCCATCTTGCTCGGCTGGGGAAGCAATAGTTCCGGTCAGAGCGCCATCCCAGCCGGGTTGAATGGAGTCACCGCCATCGCCGCAGGCCAATACCATAGTCTCGCGCTCAAGAGCGACGGCACGGTGCTTGGTTGGGGAGGCAATAACTTTGGTCAAACCACGCCCCCCCCACGGCGGATTCTTGCACGGGTCATCGGCGGGGTGAGGTGATGGTGGCGAAGGCGTGGCGGTTGTTGAAGCGGCGCATGTCGTCATGGAAGTCCTTCAACGTCGATTGCCGCTTGTTTTTGCGCCCACGCCGCCAGTCG
>NZ_JBIKBQ010000097.1:0-15682 GCF_058122085.1 Luteolibacter sp.
CGCCAAGCGCCCCTCAGCCCGGAGGAAGCTCTCCGTTTGGACGGCGGCGGCTACCCACCCGCTCAACCCCGCCCCCGCGGCGCGCCTCAGGGAAATTTTTTTCTGGAAATTGCGGGATTACAGACAGAATTGGTACCTTCGCTGCGTTCTACTGATGTCGCGACACCATAGGCGGTCCGACTGAGATGCCCCGAGGTTAATGGGTTTTCCTCGCAGGTGACCAGTTGGGCCGCTTTTTTTTCGGCGGGATTGGGCCGCAGGCACGCGGATGATACCCGGTGCCGAAGGAAAGCGGTTGCGCGGAAATTCGATATACATCGAATCCCGCCGTGGATCAGATCTTGATGTCGATGATCGCCCGCTTGCGCTTGGATTCGATCCAGCGTTCGTATTGCGCGGAGGTCTTTTTCTTGCTGACCCGGTGCTCGACGAGCTCGCGGATTTTGTCATCGAGCGGCGGTGAGGGGCCGAGGTCGATCTTGATCGGTTTGACGAGGGTGAATCCCTGCGGGTCGAGCAGCGGTCCGGCGACCTTGCCGACAGGCGCGTCGAAAATGATGGCGGCGAACTCGGGCGATAAATCGGTGCGCGGGACGTTTTCCTGAAGGCCGCCGCCTTCCGCGAAAGCGTCTTTCGAGTAGCCCTTGGCAAGCTCGGTGAAGTCCTTGCCTTCCGCGAGTTGCCTGGCGACGTCCTCGCTCAGGGCGAGTTGGGTTTCCGGTGTGGCCAGCGGGTTTTGCGGGTCGGAGGCGGGGATGAAGATCTTCTGGAAGCTGATCACGTCCTTGCTCACGTCGCGGAGCGATGCGCGGATCTCGCCATATTCCTTTTCGATTTCGTTAGGGAGCGGCGGCGGCGCGTCGGAGAACTGTTGGGCGCGCATGGCTTGGACGACCATTTTCTCGCGGGTCATCTCACGGTATCCTTCCATTGTCAGGCGGCTGCGCTTGAGCTCTTCGCGGAATTTCAACTCGTCGCCGTTATAGAGCTCGCGCATCTGACGCTTGATTTCCTCGTCGATCAAGTTGGGCTTGATCGACGCTCCAAGTTGTTTGAACTCGTCGAGGATGATTTGGCGATCGACAAGTTCCTGGATAATGCTGGTTCTGGTCTCCTTGAACTTCGCCTCGAACTGCGCACCCCGGCGCGGAAACTGGGTGGCCAGTTGGGCGAAAACCGGGGCCAGCATGAAGGAAACCTGGTTCTTGGTGATGACCCGGCCGTTCACCTTGGCGGCGATGCCGTTCACCTCGACCGGACCGGAAGGACGTTGAGGCGCTGCCTGCTGCGCGGAAGTCACTGTAGCTGTGAAAATTGCGCCGGAAATCACCAGTGGTAGAGCGAGACGCGGATTCATGAGGATCGTGTGGGAAATTAAAAGTTTTGCAGCAGGGTCGCTGTTTCGGAGATCTTTCCTTGCGGACTTGCCGATTGCAAGCGGGGAAAACGGCGACCTTCGAGGAGGATGTAATCTCCATTGCGGTGGAGCATCAGCCGCTGGCCGCTGATTTCCACCGAGGCGATTCCCTCGGCGGCGGCGAGCGCCTTGATCCGGGTGATTTCCAGGAGCCGTGCTGCGGCCTCCGGAATCCGGCCGAAGCGATCGCGCCACGAGGCTTCCAGCGCGTCGATGGCTTTCAACGTGCCGGCTTCGGAAATCTCCCGGTAAGCGGTGATGCGGACCTTGGTTTCCTCCAGCCACGCCGCGGGCAAAAACGCGGGCAGCACGAGCTTCGGATCCTCGCGGGCGTAAGCGGTCTCGCTGAAGGCGATGAAGTCCGCCTTGAAACTCGTCTCGCCGCGCGGCGCGTCCTTGCGTCCTTTGAGCCGGTCCACCGACTGGCGGAGGAGCTGGCAATAGAGCTCGAAGCCGATCTGCGAGATGTGGCCGGATTGCTTGGTGCCGAGCAGGTTTCCCGCGCCGCGGATTTCCAGGTCCTTCATCGCGATTTTGAATCCGGAGCCGAGCGCGGTGTACTCCTTGATCGCGTTGATGCGCTTGCGGGCATCGCCCACGGTCATCATGTCGCGCGGCAGCAGCAGGATCGCGTAGGCCTTTTCACCCGCCCGGCCGACGCGGCCGCGGAGCTGGTAGAGATCGGCGAGGCCGAAGCGGTCGGCGCGGTCGATGAGGATGGTGTTGGCGTTCGGGATGTCGATGCCGGTCTCGATGATGGTGGTAGCTAACAAGACGTCCGCCTCGCCCTTGACGAAGGCGTGCATGACCACTTCCAGGTCGTCCTTGTCCATCTGCCCGTGGCCGATGAGCACCTTGGCCTCGGGCACCAGTTCGCGGATTTTCGCCGCCATCATGTCGATGGTCTTCACCCGGTTGTGCAGGAAAAACGTCTGCCCGCCGCGCTTCATCTCGCGCCGGATCGCATCGCGGATGATCCGTTCGTCGTAGGCACAGACGGTGGTGGAAACCGGCACCCGGTTCGGCGGCGGGGTGTCGATGGTGGACATGTCGCGCGCGCCCATCAGCGCCATGTAAAGCGTCCGCGGAATCGGCGTGGCGGAGAGTGTCAGCACATCCACCTGCCGGAAGAGCTGCTTGAATTTCTCCTTGTGCGCCACGCCGAAGCGCTGCTCTTCATCCACCACGACCAGCCCGAGATCCTTGAATTTCACGTCGCCGGAAACCAACCGGTGCGTGCCGATGACCAGGTCCACCGAGCCGTCTTCCAGGCCGGCGATGGTGTCTCTCACTTCGGACGCCGTGCGGAAGCGGTTGAGCAAGTCGATGCGGATCGGATAGTCCGACATCCGCTCGCGGAAGGTCCGCCAGTGTTGTTCTGCCAGAACCGTGGTCGGCACCAGAATGGCGACTTGTTTGCCGCTAGTGATCGCCTTGAACGCGCCGCGGATGGCGACTTCGGTTTTGCCGAACCCCACGTCGCCGCAGATCAACCGGTCCATCGGGCGCGGGGATTCGAGGTCGAGCTTCGTCTCGTCGATCGCGCGGCGCTGGTCGGTCGTCTCGGTGTAGTGGAACGAGCGCTCGAACTCCCACATCCAGCGCGAATCCGGCGGATGGGCGAAGCCGACTTCTCCCTGGCGCTCCGCCTGCACCCGCAGCAACTGCGCGGCGTAGTCCATGATCGACTTCTCCGCCGCCTTCCGCGCGGTCTTCCAGGCGGCTCCGCCAAGTTTGTTAAGTTCCGGCGTCTTGCCGCCGAGGCCCACGTATTTCCCGACCAAGTGTGCCTGCTCCAGCGGCACGCCGAGCTGCACGCCGTCGCGGTATTCCAAAACCAGTTCGTCCCCCTCGTCTCCCTGTTGGATGCCTTTGAACCGGCCGATGCCGTATTCGTAGTGCACCACCAGATCGCCCTCCTCCATCTCGTCGATGGTCGCGCGGGCGCGTGCGGCGCGGGCTTTTTCCAACAGCGAACGCCGCGGCCCGCCGGGCGTGCGGTAGCGGCCGAACAACTCGGACGAAGAAAGCACCGCCAGCTTGGAGATTGGCACGGTGAATCCCGCTAACAATTCTCCGCGGATTGGAATCAGCCCGAGATCGCGCTCCAGATCCTTGCCGGCGAGCTCCGCGAAACGTTCCTCCTCGCCCCGGTTGCCGAAGACCATCGCGATGTCCCAGCCGCCGCGTTTCCAGTCGTTGAGCTGGCGGAAAAAGTTCTCCCGCCGCGTTTCCTCCAATACGAAATCACCCGCCTCGAAGGTCCCCAGCGGGCTGCCGTAACAAGCCAGCGTGTCGTCCTCCTCGCTGTTAAATTCCGCCGCGCCTTCGAGAAGCCGCACGTCGGGTTTCTCGATCTCCGCGCCGAAGGAAATGATGAGATCCGTCTTCCGCCGATAGTCGGCGACGGTCGCCTCCGACGACGGCTCGGCGAGTAACAGATCCGACTCCAGCAGCTTTGCGGTCGAGGCCTGCGAATCCAGATCAAACTCGCGGATCGATTCCAGATCCGTGTCGAAAAACTCCAGCCGCAGCGGTTTCGCCGCCTGCCATGCGAAGAGATCGAGAATTCCGCCGCGCACCGCGAACTGGCCGCGGCCGGTGACGGTGGGGACGCGTTCGTAGCCGTGGTCGGTCAGAGTTTGCGCGAGCTGGACCGGGTCGAGCGCCGTGCCCGGCTTGAGCGGCGTGCGGCTCGCGCGGAGGGCTGCGGGGGAGGGGGCTTTGCCGGCAAACGCATCGCTGCCACAGATCACCGCGCAGCTTTCCGAGCGGGCGAGGATTTCCAACACCGAAAACCACTCCGCCGCAGACTCCGGATCGGCGATCGTGCCATCGCCCGTTTCCACCGGTCCGTCCGGCAGCACCAGCCCGGTCACACCCCACAGCTCCAGCTCGGACGCCAACCGCTCGCGGTGCCGCGGCATGTCGGAAACCAGCCACAGCCGCGTTTTTTTACGATCCTTCGCCGCTTGGGCGACGACTGCTGCTAGAAAGGCGTGGGAGGCCTCGGCGGACTGATCGAGCACGACCTCGCGGTCACCTTTGGCGAGAGGGGCCAGGCGCGCGGCAAATTCGGGCTGAGTCACGGCGCGCCGGAGCCAGCCGTGGGTGAAATCGTCCGTGTGGGACACGCGGGAGGCTTAACGTCGATTTTCCCCACCCGCAAGGGGGATCAGGAAATCTCGCGAAACGGATTGATCGCCCGCACTCGGCCGTAGTCCTGGCCGTGGCTGAAATCCTCGGTGATCAATTCCCGCGCTCCGCTCGTCTTCGCGGCGGCCAGGATCATTGTGTCCCAGAGCGAGAGTTGCCACCGCGCCTGAAGGGAAATGCCGAGGCGGAAGAGCGCGAGGGTAAGGTATGCAACCGTGCGGGGACTGTCCAATTTTGTCAAAAGCAGAAGCTGCTGGCTTCATCCTGCCCTGCCCTCGGTCGGATGGTTTTCGAGTTTGACGAGATCGTTTGATTTTCCCCCGGGTCCGCCTCAGTGGCGGTTGGCTGGGTCGGCATCATCCGGCAAAGCCGAGCTTCGGCGGATGGGCCAGACAAGATCCCCATGGGGAGTTTTGCCCACTGGGCGCTTCCACAAAATCGCGAAAGAATCCGCCACAAGTCCAGCCCCCGGTCGGCAAGTGACGACCATCAAAAACCCATCCCAAGTTATCAATAACGCCATCCGACAAATCCATCATATCCAAACCCCTTGTCTTCGCCCCCTCCCTTCATTCACCGGAAAAACCATCATGCGAATAAACCCGAAAACCGAAGTTGGATAAGGCATCGTTTGGCTACAGGCCATGTGGTAGAAGGGTTGTGTCGAATAACCGCACACCACACCCCTTCACCAAACGATGCAAAGTTCTTGTGCTTCACCTACAATCTGCTGAGCCTTTACCAACACGCCAGCGCCCCGGAGCAGCGCAAAGCAGGCTTCAAGCGCCCCGCCACGTTACGCGCGGCGGTTTTCATTGGCGGTGCGTTATTGGGGAATCGGAGCCGCACGCCCGTGCTTTACATCGCCCAAAGTTGGGGTGGTCTCGAAAAGCATAAACCGCTGCTGGACAACATTTCACAATGGCCAGGAGCAACTTCGCCGAAGTTGCCGCCCGAGCCACCTAGAGATGAGACAGCAGGCGGCGGACCCGAGCAAAAACACTGCGCCGCTTAGCCCAAAATCATCCAACTTCGGTTTTCGGGTTAATTCAAGCGTAAGCCAATTTTCCTTATGGTTCCGGGATAGGCCGTCCGAGGGACTGCGCTGTTTCGATCCACTCGGCGATGACGATCTGGGCGTTGGCGACCGCTTCCTCGTAGTTCGCTCCGTCGGTCATGCAGCCGGGGAGTTCCGGGACTTCCACGAGGAACGAATTGTCGGCCTTGCTCCAGTAGATGATGAGTTCGTAGCGCGTTTCAGCGGGTGCTCAACGATAGGAGTCCTTGCGATGGCGGACGCGAACAATTCTCACGATGCGGACTTCATCCGCGATTTCGTAGATGACGCGGTAGTTTCCGACGCGGATCCGCCAGTCGTTTTCAGAGCCAACGAGTTTGCAACATCCGGTGGGACGTGGCTCATTGGCGAGATCACGCATGGCGGTTGCCAGCTTCGGGCGCTCCTCGGCGGCGATCTTCTTGAGATCCTTCTCCGCCGAACGCTCGATTAGAACCTGGTACATGACTTACGCTCCAAGATCCGCCAGTGCATCATCCAGATTCCGGAAGGATTGGGGTTTCTTTCGCGCTTTCTTGAGCCAGGCGATATCATCAGCATCTTCCAACCGCTCAAGCATCTCTTGATAGACGTCGATCGGCAGAATGACCGATACGGCTTTTCCCTTGCGGGTGATGATTTCCGGTTCGGGCATTTTCGTTTTCATGGTGGAAGGATACGCGAATGGGGATTTTTGTAAAACTTGGAATGGTGGCGACAGGGGTGTCGCCACTCATTATGCAGGAACGTAAACCTCCGCTCCCCCTTCGGCGAACTCCTTGGATTTCTCCTCCATCCCTTTCGCCAGCGCTTCTTCCTCGGCGATGCCTTGCTCCGCGGCGTATTGCCGGACGTCTTCGCTGATTTTCATCGAGCAGAAGTGCGGGCCGCACATCGAGCAGAAGTGGGCGGTCTTGGCTCCGTCCTGGGGAAGGGTTTCGTCGTGATAGAGGCGGGCGGTGGCGGGGTCGAGGCCGAGGTTGAACTGGTCTTCCCAGCGGAATTCGAAGCGGGCCTTGCTGAGGGCGTTGTCGCGGTATTGGGCGCCGGGGTGGCCTTTGGCGAGGTCGGCGGCGTGGGCGGCGAGCTTGTAGGTGATGACCCCGACTTTGACGTCGTCCTTGTTCGGCAGGCCGAGGTGTTCCTTGGGAGTGACGTAGCAGAGCATGGCGCAGCCGTACCAGCCGATCATGGCGGCACCGATGCCGCTGGTGATGTGGTCGTAGCCGGGGGCGATGTCGGTGGTCAACGGCCCGAGGGTGTAGAAGGGCGCTTCGTGGCACCATTCGAGTTGCTTGGCCATGTTTTCCTCGATCATGTGCATGGGGACGTGGCCGGGGCCTTCGTTCATGACCTGGCAGCCTTTCGCCCAGGCTCTTGTGGTGAGTTCGCCCTGGACTTCCAACTCGCCGAACTGGGCCTTGTCGTTCGCATCGGCGATGGAGCCGGGGCGGAGTCCGTCGCCGATGGAGAAGCTGACATCGTAGGCGGCGCAGATGTCGCAGATTTCATCCCAGTGGGTGTAGAGGAAGTTTTCCTTGTGATGGGAGAGGCACCACTTGGCCATGATCGAGCCTCCGCGGCTGACGATGCCGGTCATGCGGCTGGCGGTCATCGGGACGAAGCGCAGCAGGACGCCGGCGTGGATGGTGAAGTAATCGACGCCTTGCTCGGCCTGCTCGATGAGGGTGTCCCGATAGATCTCCCAGGTGAGGTCCTCGGCCTTGCCGTTGACCTTTTCGAGCGCCTGATAGATCGGCACGGTGCCGATGGGGACGGGCGAGTTGCGGAGGATCCACTCGCGGGTGGCGTGGATGTTCTTGCCGGTGGAGAGGTCCATCACCGTGTCCGCGCCCCACTTGGTGGACCAGCGCATTTTCTCGACCTCTTCCTCGATGGACGAGGCGACGGCGGAGTTGCCGATGTTAGCGTTGATTTTGACGAGGAAGTTGCGGCCGATGATCATTGGTTCGCATTCCGGGTGGTTGACGTTGAGCGGGATGATGGCACGGCCGGCGGCGACCTCGTTTCTCACGAACTCAGGGGTGATTTCCTTGGGGATGCGCTGTGGGAAGCGTTGGAAGATGGAGGGGGTGTAAGGGCTGGTGGGATTCTGGGTCGAACCTTCGTGCTGTTTGTCGAGGTGGTTGCGGACGATGTCATCCTGCATGTCCGAGATCTTCGCGCGGCGCATGTTTTCGCGGATGGCAATGTATTCCATCTCGGCGGTGATGATGCCCTGCTCGGCGTAATATTTCTGGGTGACGGGCTTGCCGGTGGCGCGCAGCGGTTGGCGGCGGTCGGCGGTGAGGCCGGGAAACTCGATGAACTTGTTCGCACGTTCGGATTTCGAGGCGAACTCGACGTGTTTTTCCGTCAGGTAGCCGTTGTCCTGCGGCTGGACCTCGCGGCCGTCGTAGGCCTCGACGTCGCCGCGGGCGAGAATCCAATCGCGGCGGAGGGCGGGGAGACCTTCCTCGGAGGTGCCTTTGAAATCGGGATCGCCCCACGGGCCGGAGCAGTCATAGACGCGGACGGCTTCGTTTTTCTCGATGCGGCCGTTAAACGACTTGGTGTCGGAGAGGGAGATTTCGCGCATCGGCACCCGGATCTGTGGATGGAGCTGGCCTTGGACGTAAACGCGGGTGGAGGCGGGGAGCGGGGCGAGGGAGGCGTCGTGGGTCTCGGCGGCGCCGGTGTTTTCGTCGGTGTTTTCGTCGGTGGAGATCATTGGAGGAGTTGTTGGTTAGAAGGTGTTGGTTAAAGGTAAGAAAAAGGCCGTGCGGAACTTGCACGGCCGGGGAAGGGGAAACTGCGGGAGCTTTCGACTTCCTACGGCGGCATGACCCGCGTCAGGTTCGGAGGGTCTTTTCCGCGCGTTGGAAAATCTCGGCTCTGCGATCGAAGAGCACCCCTGTCGGCGGGCAGGATGTCGCGTCCGGCCGGGAAGTCAAGGAGCTGGCGTGTCGGCCTGCCGCGGCTTTTTCCGGAGCCATTTGATCGGGTGCCATGCGCCGCGAAATTTTTGTTAAGGAATTTCTTGATTCGTCCGCGGGAATCGCCAAGGGTCCGCCCGTGCACCGGGGCGTAGCTCAGCCTGGTAGAGCGCCGCGTTTGGGACGCGGATGTCGTCAGTTCGAATCTGGCCGCCCCGACCACTCCTTTTCAGGGAGTTGTGTCAGTTCCGGTGCACCGCTTGTGATGGGATATCACGGGCCTTGAAGGCAGGATGGCGACGGGATTCCAACGAGCCTCCCCAACATTCGCGAGAAATAACACGGGTCGTCGCCGCCTACCAATGCGTCAGCCGGATCGATCGTCCGAGCGGTGTTATCCAGGATCTGCCGGTGTCCGACTGAGACTTGCAGGCCGCGGCGAGTCGTCGGATGCACAATCAGCGCTGTCACACACGTATCCATCCAACAACGCGGATCGTCGTGCCGCGGAAATTTCCCAACCCTTCGAACCATGAAACACATCGTTGTCTTTTTCACCAGCCTCGTTCTGGCAGTGCAGGCCAAGCCACTGGATCTAGCAGGCGAGTGGCGCTTTGCGCTGAATCCGCAGGGAGTCGGAGTTCCAAGCGAGCTTCCCGACAAGATCCGGCTGCCGGGGGCGTTAGCGGCACAGGGCTTCGGCGAGCTGCCCTCGTTCCAGACGTCGTGGACTGGCGACGGTTGGCGCTACCCGGAGATGTTCAAGGAGTGGCAGGAGGCCGGTAATTTCAAATTTCCTTTTTTCCTGCAGCCGCCCCGGCACTTCGTCGGGCCGGCATGGTATCAGCGGGAAATCGACATCCCGGCGGACTGGAAGGACGGGGCCTTGCTGCATCTGGAGCGAGTCCATTGGCACAGCTCGGTGTGGATCGACGGCAAGGAGCGCGGCTCCGGCGACTCGCTCGGCACGCCGCACGAGTTTGATCTTGGAATCCTGACGCCCGGCAAACACACGCTCACGCTTCGCATCGACAACCGGATCGGCGAGGTGAATGTCGGCCCGTTGAGTCACAGCGTGACCGATCATACGCAGGGAAATTGGAACGGCGTCGTCGGGAAGATCGAACTGCGGCCGGTGCCGGTCCTGCGGCTTGAAAATGTGTGGGTAGAGCCTTCGTTTGCCGGGAAATCGGTGAAAGTGAGGGTGGCGTCCACCGGACAGGGCGGCGGAAAGGTGAGCGCGAAAATTCGCTATGCCGGCCCGCTTCGCGATGCGATGGAGACAGCGTCGGTGTCCGCGGAGTTGGTGGATGGAAGAGCGGAGTTGGTAATCCCGATGCAGCGCGATCCCCGGGCATGGAATGAATTTTCCCCGCACATCTATCAAGCCGCGGTCGTGCTGGAATCCAAGGCGGGCAAGGACACCCGGACCGAGTCGTTTGGCTTTCGTGATCCGGGCCACAAGAACGGACGATTGTCGATCAACGGCACTCTCATCTATCTTCGCGGCACCTTGGAATGCTGTATTTTCCCGCTGACCGGCTATCCGCCGACGGATGTTGATTCGTGGCGGCGGATCGTGAAGATCTGCAAGGCGCATGGACTGAACCACATCCGCTTCCATTCATGGTGCCCGCCGGAAGCGGCGTTCATCGCGGCGGACGAGCTCGGGTTTTACTATCAGGTGGAAGCGTGTTCCTGGGCCAATCAAGGCGCGGAGATCGGCAGTGGTCGTCCGCTCGACGGGTGGCTGGAGGCGGAAACCGGACGCATTCTCGCGGCTTACGGGAATCATCCGTCGTTCCTGCTGATGGCTTACGGCAATGAACCGAGCGGCCGGAATCACCCGCAGTGGCTGCAAGACTGGGTCGCGCGGCGAAGAGCGGAAGACCCACGGCGATTTTACACGACCGCCGCCGGTTGGCCGGTCAGGCCGG
The DNA here is from genome assembly GCF_058122085.1 of Luteolibacter sp. NCBI lineage: Bacteria > Pseudomonadati > Verrucomicrobiota > Verrucomicrobiia > Verrucomicrobiales > Verrucomicrobiaceae > Luteolibacter > Luteolibacter sp. The sequence goes on from NZ_JBIKBQ010000097.1 coordinate 10,504, forward strand.
GCAGCGACTTTCACAGCTCGCCGGATCCCCGGATCCAGGCGTGGGGCGGGGGGATGAAGTCATTGATCAACCGCGAGGCCCCGCACACGGATTTCGACTGGTCGTCATTTGTGAAAAAGCACTCCGACGCGCCGGTGGTGTCGCATGAGATCGGCCAGTGGTGTGTCTATCCAAATTTCGCGGAGATTGAAAAATACACAGGCTATTTCAAGGCGCGGAACTTTGAGATTTTCCGCGAGACCGCGAAGCGCGCGGGATTGCTCGATCAAGCGCATGAATTTCTAATCGCATCGGGGAAACTGCAGTCGCTGGCTTACAAGCATGATATCGAGGCCGCCTTGCGCACGCCCGGCTTCGGCGGATTTCAATTACTGGACCTCCACGATTTCCCCGGCCAAGGCACCGCCCTGGTCGGCGTGCTCGACGCGTTCTGGGATGAAAAGGGCTACATCAGCCCGGAAGAATACCGGCGGTTTTGTGGTCCGGTCGTCCCGCTGGCCCGCTTGAAGAAAATGATTCTCACCACCGCGGAGGCACTCGATGCGGATTTGGAAATCGCTCAATTCGGGCCGCAGGATTTGGTGGACGTGAGTCCGAATTGGCGGCTTGCAACTGCGGACGGAGTGCTTGTGGGGCAGGGCACGCTGGCATCAAGGAATCTGCCGACCGGGGATTTGCACCCGCTGGGTGCGATCCACGTGTCGCTGGCGAAAGTCGCAGCACCCGCCAAGCTCACGCTGACGGTCGGAGCGGAAGGGCAGGTGTTTTCCAATTCATGGGATATTTTCGTCTATCCGGAAAGTGCGTCGGCGAAGCCCGCCGGAATCCTTGTTACCCGCGAGATCGAGTCGGCGAAGGACGCTCTGGCAGAAGGCGGGCGGGTGCTGTGGATGCCGCCTGCCGGGCAAGTCTGCAACGACTCAACCCGGCCTCTGACCGCTGGGTTTTCCCCGATTTTCTGGAACACCGCATGGACGAAATGGCAACCGCCGCACACGCTGGGAATCCTCTGCGATCCGAAACACCCGGCATTTTCCTCATTTCCCACGGACTTTCACAGCAACTGGCAATGGTGGGAAATCCAACAAAACGCGCAGCCCTTCATCCTCACTGGACTGCGCGACGTGAAGCCGCTGGTGCAGGTGATCGACGACTGGTTCACCAATCGCAAGCTCGGTTACATCTTCGAGGTCCGCGTGGGGCCGGGGAAGCTGCTCGCATGCAGCGGCGACCTCTCCACCGATTTGGAAAATCGCCCTGTCGCCAGACAACTGCTCTCCTCCTTACTCGACTACATGGAGGGAGGAAAATTTGCCCCCGCGGTGTCCATGCAGCCATCGGAAATCGACGCGCTGGTCCAGGCCGGTCGGTGATCTTTCGGACAAGTGCCTCTTGAAACATCGTTTTTCTCTCTCCATGGTCCGCCGCGTGATCCCAAATGTCCTCGCCGAACGCTACGCCTCGCCCGCCCTTCAAGCCATCTGGTCCGCTGAGGGCCGGATCGTTTTAGAACGTGAATTCTGGATCGCCGTGATGAAGGCCCAGCGCGATCTGGGCCTCGACGTCCCGGCGGAAGCGATCGCTGCCTACGAATCCGTCAAAGACAGCGTCGATCCAGCGTCGATCATGGCGCGGGAAAAAATCACCCGCCACGACGTGAAGGCGCGCATCGAGGAGTTCAACGACCTCGCTGGCCACGAGCAGGTCCACAAAGGCATGACCTCGCGCGACCTCACGGAAAACGTCGAGCAGCTCCAGGTTTACCGCTCGCTCCTGATCATCCGCGACAAGACCGTCGCCACGTTGCGCCGTTTCCGCGAGCGTTCCGAGCAGTGGAGCGAGCTCATCCTCACCGCCCGCACCCACAACGTCGCCGCGCAACCGACCACCCTCGGCAAGCGCATCGCCATGTTCGGCGAGGAACTCCTCAGCAGCCTGCAAGCGCTCGACGCTGTCATCGCTAGCTATTCCGTCCGCGGCCTCAAGGGCGCCGTCGGCACCCAGATGGACCAGCTTTCCTTGTTTGAGGGCGATGCCGGGAAAGTCGCCGATCTCGAAAAGCGCGTGGTCGCCCACCTCGGAATGCCCGCCGTCTGGACCAACGTCGGCCAGGTCTATCCGCGCTCGCTGGATTTCCGCGTGGTCGCCGCGCTCACGGACCTTTGCTCCGGGCCGTCGTCCTTCTGCAAGACCCTGCGCCTGATGGCTGGAAACGAGACTGCCAGCGAGGGTTTCGCGCCCGGCCAGACCGGTTCCAGCGCGATGCCGCACAAGATGAACTCCCGCTCCTGCGAGCGCGTCAACGGCTTCCACGTCATTCTCAAGGGCTACCTCGCGATGGCTGCCGGGCTCGCTGGCGACCAGTGGAACGAGGGCGACGTCTCCTGCTCCGTTGTCCGTCGCATCATGCTGCCGGACTCGTTCTACACCATCGACGGGATGTTCGAAACCTTCCTCACCGTGCTCGACCAGATGGATGCGTATGAAGCCGTCATCGACGCGGAAACCGCCCACTATCTGCCTTTCCTGATGACCACCACGATCATGATGGAAGCGGTGAAAGCCGGCGTCGGCCGCGAGACCGCGCACCACGCGATCAAGGAGCACGCCGTCGCCACCGTGAATGATCTGCGCGCCGGAACCATCGACCGCAACAACCTCGTTGAGCGTCTCGCCGGCGACTCCCGCCTCGGGCTTTCCCGCGATTTCCTCGACGCCATTCTCGCTAAGGGCGACCAGGAATCCGGTGCTGCGAAATCCCAGATCGCAGCCTTCGCCGCCGCAGTTAGGAAATTGGAGGCCACCAGTCCGCAAGCCGCCGCTTACGGTCCCGGTTCGATTTTGTGAGCCTGCGGGAGGCGGCCTATCGGCGCCGTGGCGCCAGCAAGCCGTATTTCGGGCTGAAGAGATAGGCCGCGATGAATAACAGCCCGAGCACGATCACGATCGCCGGACCCGGCGCGATCCCGAATTTCCCTGACAACAGCACGGCGACCACCGAGCCGATCCCGCCGATCAGGCCGCCGCCCCAGAACAGCGCGGAGGTCCGGTCGGTGAGCAGCGAAACCGTCGCCGCCGGGGTGACCAGCAAGCCCACGGAAAGCACGCAGCCCACGGCTTGCAACGACGAGACCAGGGCGAGGACCAGCAGCGTAAAGACGAGATACTGCATCGAGCGGACCGGCACGCCCTGCGCCGCCGCCACGTTCGGCTCGAACAAGGTGAGCAGGATCGGGCGCATCAGCAGGTTGGTGATGAGCAGCGTGAACGCGCCGATGCCGTAGGCGATCCAGATGTCCGCGTTTCCGACGGCGATGATGTCGCCGAAGAGCCAGTGTTCCAGCTCCTGGCGGGTGTCGAGCTTGGGCAGCAGCGCGATCCCGGCGGCGAAGGCGGCGGTGTAAAGCACGGCCAGCGCGGTGCCTTGTTCCACCCGGTTGCCGCGGGCGACGGCCACCGAGCCGAGCCCGACTAACAACGCGGCGAACATCGCCCCGAAAAACGCGTTCCACTGGCTCAGCGCGCCAGTCAGGAAAATCCCCAGCGCAATGCCGGGCAGCATCGTGTGCGACAGCGCGGAGACGGAGAGCGCGTTGCGGCGCAGCACGACGAAGCCGCTGAAGAAGCCGTTGGCAAAGCCGATGAAGCCCGCGGTGGCGAGCGCGCGCTGATAGAACGGGTTGGTGAGCAGTTCAAAGTCCATGGGTCATGCGCGGGCGGCCGGTTCGTGGAAGGTGCGCTCGATCAGCTCGGGAGTGAGGATTTCCGCCACCGGGCCGAATGCCAGCGGTTGCGTCGCCAACACCAGCGCCTCGTCGAAAAGCCGCGGCACTGTGTTGAGATCGTGATGCGAGGCGATGACCAGCCGTCCTTCGTGGGCGAGCTTGGCTAACAAATCGCCGAGCAGCTGCGAGGCGTTGCGGTCCAGGCCGGTGAACGGCTCGTCGAGCAAAAGCACGTGCGCCTCCTGCGCCAACGCGCGGGCGAGGAAGGCCCGCTGCTGCTGCCCGCCGGAGAGCTCGCGGATCTGGCGGTTTTGCAAATCCAGCAGCGCCAGCGACTCCAGCGCGCGGTCCACGGCGGCGGTGTCGGCGGGCGAGAATTTTCGCCACCAGCCGGTCTGCGGGTAGCGGCCCATTTCCACCAGCCCGCGCACGGTGATGGGGAACGACCAGTCCACTTCCTCGCGCTGCGGCAGATAGGCGAACTCGCGCGACCATTTTTTCACCGCCGTGCCGCGCCAGCGGATCGTCCCGCTGTCACGCGGAACCAGTCCGGCGATGGCCTTGAGCAGCGTGCTCTTGCCCGCGCCGTTAGGTCCGATCAAGGCCACGCGGTTGCCGCAGGACGTCGCGAGCGAGACGTTTTCCAAAGCCAGCACCCGGCGGTAACAGACCGTCAGGTTTTCGATCACCAGCTCGTGATGATGCCCGTGGTGGGCGCAGCAATCGTGATGGATCTCGCTCATTCGGCAGCGGGGAAGGGGAGTTCCAGGAAATCATCGATGTCGCCACCGGCATCGAAGACGTGGGTGAAAGTGGCTTGTCCGGGAGCTTCCAGCGTGAGCTTCGCGAAACGATGCTCGCCTGGTGCGGCGGCGTTTTTCCAACGGACGACCAGGCCGACGCGCGGGTTTCGCGGGTCGAGCTCAAGCGTGCCGGAGATGGTCGCTGAATCCGCCGGCGGCCGGATGAGTTTTCCGGTGTCGATTTCCACCACGGCGGCCGGGGCTGATAGCAGGAGGCGGAAAGGCACCTGTTTTCCGTGAAGCGCGGGCGTCCCGGTCGCCGGAACGGGCGGCGGGGTGACGGACTTACGGGTGGCGGTCACCCGCGCCAAGCCCGCGCCCGCCGCCGCGAGAGCGAGGGCGAGGAGGATGAACCGGATGAGAGGCGAACCGCGCATGCCAGGAAGGTGGTATGACAAGCGGCGAATTGCAAGAGACTTGCAGATGCTTGTGAGCACCAGAACCCGCGCTGCGCTGGAGTGAGGAAAGCAGAGTCACTTGGGGTTGCGCTCGCAAGCGCATCGTGGTGGCGGATTGTATCCGCCAAGCTCATCATGGAAGAGGATTTTTTTTCGTTAAAATGTTAAAATCGATTGGTGCTGGTTGATCGGGCGATGTTCCGACATCGCCTGTTTGAACAAACGTTTCAAATCAACCAACACCATGAGTAAA
>NZ_JBIKBQ010000098.1:0-15557 GCF_058122085.1 Luteolibacter sp.
ACCACCGATGGTCTTTATTTTACGTCCCAGCGAGACCTCGTCTTCGGCGCTGGTGTTCCTAAAGCCGGTGAAGCCGATCTCATGGTTCTCGCCGACTTTGATGCCAGCACCCAGGAGAAGACCCCAGTTGAGGTATTCAGTGTATCGATCTTCAGTCTGGGTGCGCACGACGAAATCCTCCGCACCGGGCGTGCCGTCGGAGCCGGGTTTGGAATCGCTGCCAAAGCTGAGGCCGCGACCGACCTGGACGTCCTCCCGAACCTGATCGCCCGCCTCGCGGGTGAATGCGAGAACTCCCCCGACTTCCACGCCATTGTTAAATTTGTAGCGATCTCCAAGGGTAAATGCGTAGTTTTGCTCCTCCTTTGGGCTGCGTTTTTTCGGAAGCATGCCGCCGGATTCATGGACAGCCTGCATTTGAGCTGCGGCCTCGGCGGCACGTGCGAGCTGTTCTTCTCGGGAAACGCCTCCCTCGGCTCGGACTCCTGGCGGGCGGCGGCCGTCCCAGCCCTGGCTCAGGAAGCCTTCTGGCAGGTCTGCAAGGGGGATCTCGTCGTCGCGTTGGCCCCAGTAATCGCGATCTCCATCTGGATTTTCATAAAAGGTGTCGCCAAGGTTGGAGTTGGTTTTGATGCCGAGTTCGAATTCGATGATGCGTTTTTCCGGCAGACGCAGGGTTTCCACCAGAACGATGCCGCCCGCGAACTCGGCGGGGAGATCGGGCGTGAAGGTCTTGTTGATGGCGACGCTCTGAAGCAGGTCGGATGGAAAGAGGTCGAGCTGGACCGCTTTTTTCGAAGGATCCGCGCTGGAGATGAGGGCACCGTTGACGAGCGTGTTCGAATAGCGGTCTCCCAGCCCGCGAACCACGGCGTATTTGCCGCCGACGATATTGGCACCTGAGATTTTCGAGACCGCCCCGGCGGCGTCACTGACCGCCGCTTGGCTGAACTCCTCCTTGCCGATGCCTGCGGCGATGTTCGGTGTGGCTTGCAGATCTAGAAACAAATCGCCTTGGGAATCCCCTTGGTATTCCCCGACGACGGTTTCCTCTTCGAGTGTGGTTTCCTCGCTGGAGTCGTCCGCAGGCTTGAGGCGCAGTCCGAAGCGCGGCTCGGCGGGCTGGCCTTCGAGGGTGGTGACGACGGTGCTTTCGCCGAAGTAGCCGAGCTTGGTGGCTTCTAGGGTGAAGGAACCCGCGGGCAGGGCGCCGATGGTGAAGCGGCCCTTGGCGTCGGTCTCGGCCGTGCGGCCGGTGCCGGCGACATCGACGAAGGCTCCGGCGACGGGATTGAGGGAGGTGGCATCCGAGACCTCGCCGTTGATGACGCAGTTTCCCGAGGCGTTGATATTGCCCGGCAAAGGGCCGGGCATCACGGTCGGCATGCCGTCCGGCGGGGTGAGCGGGCTGTTTTCGTTCACTCTCGCAGGTTGCCAGGCATGCGATGCGGGCGGGATGGCCGATGGCGTTGATTTCCTGCGGGCGCTTTCTTGCCACGCCTCGGCCCAGCCCGTGCCTGCCGCGGGGCTGACTGCTAGAAAAGGGGCGGCGGGGCGGCGGGACACCCACACGAAAGGATTGGGCTTCGCGGCGGGCTGAGGGGCGAAGTGGCAGAGCGGCACGGGCGGCGTGCCAGCGGCAGTCATGGCCAGCGGCTGGACGATCCATGAGAGCAGAAGCCATGCGGCAGTGAGGCGATGCCGCATCGCCATTGGGAAATCCCTGCTGTAAAGTGCGCCAACAATGCTGCGGCTGTTAAAGAGAGTGATGACGCGGGAACCCATAACAATGCGTGCGCCGCGTTAGTGACACGCGACAGCTGCAACGAGGTAGTCGGACGGTGAAAACCGGCAAAGGCGCGCATGGTGACGAAATCGTCACGCTATGGCTGAAACCCTGCCACGGTGCCACCGCCGGCTACGAGACGCAGATCGGCTCGGAGAGCCGGAACACTTTGAAGCGGGTCAGTTATTCCCCAGTCGCTTGACGAACTCGTCGAGCAGCGACTTGAGGCGGGGCTCGCGGGCGATGGCGGCGGGTTTGTCGAAGCCGAGCCAGATGGCGGTCGCGCCGCCGGGGCCGAGGCGGAGGGTCCAGGCGTCGCGCTCGGAACCGGTGGCTCCGGTGAAACAACGGGTACCGCCGGAGCGTTGCAGGACGCTGGTCGCATCGAGCGCGGCGGCGGGGCTGAGGGCGGCGCTCAGGACGGGCTTGGCCTTGTAAATGACCTCGCCGGTGGTGTCGCGGATTTCCTGGATCAAATAGGGTTTGGCGCGCTTGCCTTGGTTGCCGAGGGTGGCGAGGCCGACTGACATTTCTAGCGGCGTGGCGGCGACGGAGCCGCGGAACAAATCCTCGGTTTCGAGAAACGGGCCGGCGATGCCGCAGCGCTTGGCGAGGCGCTCGACTTCCGCCGGGCCGATCTGACGGCCGGTTTGCACGGGCTTGCCGGGGAGCACGAGCTTGCCGCGCTCGGCGGCGGCGGCGGCGACGAAGGGCTCGAAGGCGGAGCCGAGATCGCGGCTGGATCGGGTGCGGTCGAAGCGCGAGTCGCTGTAATTCCGCCCGCCGATGAGGGCGAGGGTGGCTCCGGATTTGGTCTCGGTGGTGACGGCGGCGTATTGAATATAGCCGGGCTCGGTGCCGGTAACGTGGCCGGCTTCGGTGGGGTGCGGCCAGGTTTTCTCATGCTCCAGATCCTCGACGGCGCGGGTGAGTTCCACTTCGAGACGTTTCTGCCAGGCCGCGTCTAACGTGGTGTGAACGCGCAGACCGCCGAAGAGGATATCATCGTCTTCTAGGATGCCGTCGAGCTCGCGGCGGACGGCTTGGAGGGCGTAGGATGTCTGGGTTTCGCGGTGTTCGGCGCTAACGAGTTTGATGGGTTCGGCGATGATGGCGTCGCGGCGGGCGGTGTCGATGAGGCCCATGGCGATGAGTCGGTTGAGCGTCTGGTTGCGCTGCTCGATGGCGGCGTCGAGGTTGCGGAAGGGCGAGAAGATGTGCGGGCCGCGGATGATGCCGACGATCATCGCGCACTCGCCGTCGCTGAGGTCGCGGGTGGATTTTCCGAAATAAGTATGCGCGGCCTGTTCGATGCCGTCGGCGCCGGCTCCGAAGTAGATGCGATTGAGGTAATGGGTTAAAATTTCGTCCTTCGTATAGCGCTGCTCGACGCGGAGGGTGAGGGCGATTTCGAGGAATTTCCGATGCAGGGATTTCTGCTTCATTTTGAAGCTGTTGCGGGCGAGCTGCATGCTGAGGGTGGAGGCGCCCTGGGTGAAGTCGCGGTCCTTGATGTTCCTAACGGTGGCGCGGGCCAGGCCGCGGACATCCACGCCGCCGTGTTCAAAAAACCGGGCGTCTTCGCGGGCGCGCAGGGATTTGACGAGGAAGTCGGGGATATCCTCGCGCTTTACCAGCTTGCCGCTGTTGCTACCGGGGGCGGTGATTTCCTGGCCCTTGCGATCGTAGAAAGTCGTGCCGGTGGGGAGCTTGGCGACCTCGTCCATGTCGAAGCGCATCGCGAGCATGAAGTAGAAGAACACAAATCCTAACAAGCCGATGAGTCCGGCGACCGAGAGCTGGAACAGCAGCTTCACCGGGCCGTGCAGCCACCCGGGAAGCCAGCGCTTCCAAAACGAGGGTGGGTGGATGGGACGCCAGGTGGACATGGTGGGAGATTTGAAATTCTAATCGACGGGGATGGCTTTGAGCGGGATGTCGGCGTCTTCCTCGACGGGTTGGGCGCGGAGCGGGGGCGGCTCGGGAGCGGTCAGGGTGGACTCGTCCACGGCCTGGGCCCTGGCGGGGTGGAGTGGGCAGAGGTCGCCGGCCGGGAGGGCGATGTCGGCGGAGACGAGGTCCGGATAGGCGGTGCCGGCGGTCTGGCAGCCGTTGGTGGCGCGCTTTCCGGAGTGGCGGCAGAGTTCCATTTCCACGAGGTTGGACTTGCTGTTGAGCTTGCCGGCCTTGTAGCCGAGACGGTCGGCGGTTTTCATGATGTCCACCCAGACCGGCAGCGAGAGCGCGGAGCCGTAGCCGCCGTGGATGGTCTTTTGCGGAGTGTCGAAGCCGACCCAGACGGCGCAGGTTAGATTGGAAGTGTATCCGGCGAACCAGGCGTCCTTGAAGTCGTTGGTGGTGCCGGTTTTGCCGCCGCAGGGCTTGTCGAAGCCGAGGCGGGTGACGGAGGCGGCGGTGCCGTGGGTGGCGACCTCGTTGAGGATGCGGGAGACGGACCACGCGGAGCCGGCTTTGGCGGCGGGGTAGGAGAGCGGCGGCGTGGCGTAGAGGATGTTGCCCTCGCGGTCCTTGATTTCCGAGATCAAATACGGGCGGTATCGGGTGCCGTCGTTGGGGAAAATGGTGTAGGCGGTGGCGACCTCCCACGGCGAGGCTTCCCACGAGCCGAGGAAGGACGAGGGGTTTTCCGGCATCGGCGTGGTGAAGCCGGCCATCCGCGAGACGTCCTTGACGCGGGGGATGCCGGCGTGGTTTCCGACGCGGACGGACATGGTGTTGCGGGAGCGGATGAGGCCGTAGGAAACCGGCTGCATGCCGCCGAACTTGCCGTCGGAATTCTGCGGCCGCCAGGTGCCGCCGCCCTTGATCTCGCCGCTTTCGATCGGGCCGTCGCTGATGCTGGTGTCCGGGCGCAGGCCGCGGTCGAAGGCGGACAGATAGACGAAGGGCTTGAAGAGCGAGCCGATCTGGCGGCGGGCCTGGGTGGCGCGGTTGAATCTCGACTCGTTGGCATCGCGGCCGCCGATGACGGCGAGCACGGCCCCGGTGCGGTTTTCCACGACGACGGCGGCGCCCTGGATGTAGGCGGGCTCCTTGCGCTTTTCCGCCGGAGCTTCCCGCCAGGCGGCGCGGGTGGGGTGCTGATAGCCTGACAGGCGCTCGACCTCGCGGAGTTTTTTGTCGAGCGCCTCTTCGCCTTTGCGCTGGATGCGGAGGTCGATGGTGGTGGTGATGCTGAGTCCGCCGAGCTCGATGTTTTCCTTTTCGAGGATCACCTCGAGGTCGCGGCGGATGGCGTCCATCGCGTAGGATTCCTGGGTTTCGCGCCGCCATTCCGGCCTGACTTCGATGGGCTCCGCCTTCGCGGCCTCGGCCTCGGCCGGGGTGATGACTCCGGCGGTGACCATGCGCGCGAGCGTGGTGCCGCGCTCGCGGGTGGCGGCGTCCATCGATTTGAAGGGGTTGAAGGAATCCGGGCCGCGGACGATGCCGGCGAGCAGGGCGGATTCCGATAGCGTTAGCTCGGACGGATGTTTCTCGAAGTAGATCCGCGAGGCCTCGCCGACGCCTTTGATCTGGCGGCCCCAGTTGATCTGGTTGATGTAGGCCGCGAGGATGTCGTCCTTTTCCAGCGACGCCTCGAGGCGGAAGGCGATGGCGATTTCGAGCATCTTGCGGTCCAACTGGCGGAGCGTGTCGCCGCGGTTCTCGCCGCGCTTGAGTTGGAAGATGTCGGAAACGAGCTGCTGGGTGAGGGTCGAGGCGCCTTCCTTTTTGCCGCCGAGGTTTTTGAGGACCGCCCGGGCGATGCCGATGGGATCGACGGCGCCGTGTTGATAGAACCGCTCGTCCTCGCGGGCGAGGATGGCCTTGCGGAAGTCCACGGCGACCTGGTGGAGCGGGACGAGCGAGCGCTTCTCCCCATGGATGCGGCCGATTTCCTCGCCGAGGCGGTCATGGACGATCGAGCGCTCGGGCATCTCGTGGATTTTCGCGAGATCGTATTTCTGGGCGCGGACGCCGTAAGCGATGGCGAGAAAGAGGAGGCCGTAAATACCCGCGACGACCGGATATCCGGCGAGACGGAGCAGGAATTTCACCGGCGTGGCGAAGGGCCGGGTGACCAGATTGAAGAGGAGGAAGGGCCAGAACAGCAGGAGCGACAGGCCGCCGGGGCCGCGCGACGGGGCGCTTGCGGGCGCTTCCTTGCGGCGGAGGTTGGTGTCTGGCGGGTTGCGTTTTGGCATCTGCGTGCGAATGCTAAGCGATCCTCCGCCGCCGATCCATCCTTGTTATCAAAACAGACGAAGCGGCGTGGCGGCATCGCTGTGAACCATACAACCATGAAAGTGAATCCCGTATTTCCCCTCGCCTGCGTTTGCTTGTGGCTGGCGCCCGGAGTTTTGCCGGCGAGCGAGCCGGTGCGTGATTTGAAGGACCTCGCGAAGCTGGAAGGCAAGGTCGAGGTAGTTTCCGCCAAGGTGATGCCCGCCACGGTGGCGCTGCTGTCGGAGAAAACCGGCTCCTCGGGCTCCGGCGTGATCACCACCGCGGACGGCCTGATCCTGACCGCCGCCCACGTCGTCCAGGGCGCGGAGGAGTTGCTGGTGGTTTTCCCGGACGGCGAGCAAGTCCCGGGAAAAGTCCTCGGCGCGAACTATTCCAAGGACATCGCGATGGTGCAAATCACCCGCAAGGGGCCGTGGCCGTTTGCTGAAATGGGTGCTTCGAAATCGCTGGCCGCCGGCGACTGGGTGATCGCGCTCGGCCACTCGGCGGGCTTCGACGCGGCACGCACGCCGCCGGTCCGCTTCGGCCGCGTGGTGTCGAAAGGTCCGGGAAATTTCCTGACCACCGACTGCACCTTGATCGGCGGTGACTCGGGCGGGCCACTGTTCGATCTGGACGGGAAAATCGTCGGCATCAATTCCTCCATCGGCGTATCCCTAACGAACAACAACCACGCCGGGATCGACGGCTTCAAGGAGGACTGGGACCGCATCCGCGCCGGCGAGGCTTGGGGGAGGCTCTCGATGAATCCGTTCGCCAATCCGGAAATGCCCGTGCTCGGCATCGGCATGGGAATGCGCCGCGCATCGAGGGGCGTGCCGGTGGAGAGCGTGGTGCCGGAATCCCCCGCCGCCGCGGCGGGAGTCAGGCCAGGCGACGTGATCGAGTCGCTCGACGGCAGCGCCATCGGCGATGCGAACAAGCTGCTCCAGGTGCTCGCGAAAAAACAGCCGGGCGACAAGGTAAAACTCGGCCTGCTGCGGGACCGCAAATCGCTCGAAGTGCAGGTCGTTTTGGCCCGCCGGGAGACCCTTTTTGAGGAACGCTAAGCCACACCGCCATGAAACCGATTGTTTATCTCATCATCGCGCTCGGACTGCCTAACGCCTTGCGCGCGCAGGACGACATCCCGCTGCTATTGCCGGAGGAGCGGCAAGCCGTCGATGCGCAAGCCGACGAGTTCAACGAAGCGATCAAGCCCGCCATCGCCACCGCGGCGAAGTCCACGGTGCGGGTGTGGTCCGGCTCGCGGCGGCTTGCCTACGGCACTGTGGTCGGGGATGGTCGCAAGATCCTCACCAAGTGGAGCGAGGTCGCCCGCGCGCGGGTGGATTTGCGCGTGGACGCCGGAGACGAGAGCCGCGCCGTCAAGCTGGCGGGCGTCTATCAAGACGAGGACCTGGTGTTGTTGGAAATCGAGGGCAAGCCGCTCACTCCGGTGAGCTGGTCGTTTGAAGCTCCCAAGCTCGGGGGCTTCCTCGCCGCGCCACAGCCGGACGGGCGGCTCGCCGCGTTCGGCGTGGTGAGCGTGCTGAGCCGGAACCTGCGCGACACGGATCTCGCCTATCTCGGCGTGATCGGGGAACCGGGTTTCACCGGCCAGGGCGTGAAGATCAAGGAAGTGGACGCGAAATCCGGCGCGCACGCGGCGGGATTGAAGCCGGGAAACGTGATTTTGAAAGTCGGCGAACGGCCGATCTCGGGCCTGTTGGAGTTGAAAAACGCGCTCACCGGGGTCGCTCCCGGCGCGAAGGTTTCCCTGCTCGTCGAGGCGAACGGCGGGGAGAGCAAAATCGAGGTGACCGTGGGAAACCGGCCCCAGCTGCCGCAGTATGCCAACGGCCGGCTTGAGCAGATGGAGCGCATGGGCGGTCCGGTTAGCCAGGTGCGGGACTCGTTCACCCAGGTGATCCAGACCGACATGCGACCCAAGCCGAACCAGGTCGGCGGGCCGGTGGTGGATCTGCAAGGGCGCGTGTTAGGAATCACCATGGCGCGTGCGGACCGGACCCGCTCGTTCGTGATGCCGGCCGCCGCGGTGGTGGATTTACTCAGGAAGGAAGCCGGAAATCCGGCGATGGCCCAAGTGAGGGCCGAGGAGAAGGAAGTGCCGGCAACCACGCGCGGGAATGCGCAACGCGGCCGTGCGATGCCCGGTGGCGAGGACCGGATGCGCCGCCATCTGAGCGACATGCAGCGCCTGATGGACCACCTGCGCCTGGAAATGGAAGAACTGGAAGAGCGGTAAGGAGGGTCGACGTTCCGTCCACCCCGGGTTGACCAAAGGTCAACCCTCCTTAAAGCCCGACTTGCCCATCGACCGGTTTCCCGCCATGCAAGCGGCATGCCCGTTGTGCTCGCTTCCTCATCTCCCCGCCGCCGTGAATTGCTGGAGCGGGCGGGGGTGAGTTTCGAGGTGGTGCCCTCCCCGGCGGAGGAAATCCACGATCCGGCGATGAAGCCGGATTTGCTGTGCGAGCTGAATGCGACATTGAAAGCCGCGGCCGTGGCGATCATGCGTCCTGACGCGACGGTGATCGGCTCGGACACGTTGGTGTTCATCGACGATCTGCCGCTGGGGAAACCGGCGGATCTGGAAGAGGCGCGCGGAATGTTGCGGCGTCTATCCGGCCGCACGCACCGGGTTTGCACCGGCGTCTGCGTCATTTATCCCGGCGGCGGGAAAAACGTGTTTCATGACACCACCGAGGTGACTTTCCTCACGCTCGACGACGCGGCGATCGAGGAATATTTCGCGCTCGTCAACCCGCTGGACAAGGCCGGGGCTTATGGCATCCAGGAATCCGGCGAGCGGATCATCGCCGGGATTCGTGGGAATTTCGACAACGTGATGGGTCTGCCGGTGGCCAAGGTGATTGCGGCGCTGGGGTGAAATCGGGTTGCGGAGACGACGGCCATGGGTGAAGAATCCGGCATGCAGTCACCGCACCGGTATCCGGTCATTTTCAACCCCAAGGCCCGCAGCCAGAAGGGCGGGCGGGTGCTGCGGTTCATCGAGAGCCATCCGGACCGCCTCGCGCTGCATCCGACGCGTCACGCCGGGGAGGCGCGCGAAATCGCGGCCCGTTTCGCGGCGGCGGGCGAGCCGGTAGTCGTCGTCGCTGGCGGGGACGGCACGCTGAACGAGGTGGTCAACGGGCTGGCGGGATCGCGGACGGTGCTGGGGGTTTTGCCGGCGGGGACGATGAATGTATTCGCCCGGGAGATGGGCATTCCGTTTGATTCGCTGGAGCGGGCGTTCCAGGTGATCGAGCGCGGGTTCATCCAGGATGTGGATTTGTTCGAGGCTAACGGCGCGCCGTTCGTGCAGATGGCGGGCGTGGGGTTCGACGCGATGGTCATCGAGGAGACGACGTGGGAGGCGAAGAAGCTGTTAGGCCCGCTCGCCTATCTGCTCGCGGGGATGAAGGTGCTCGGCGAGACCCCGCCGAAGCTGGAGGTGATTCTGCCAGACGGGCGGCGCGAGGAAGGCGTCGCGGTGCTTGCCGGCAACGGCGCGCTTTACGGCGGGCCGTTCAAGTTTTTCCGCAACGCGAACAACCACGACTCGAAGCTCGACGTGCTCGTTTACAAGGAGGCCGGCTATCGGATCGTGCTCGATTCGCTGCGCGGGCTGGCCTTCGGGGGGATCGACCTGATGGCATCGACGAGTTATTTCCAGGCGGAGGAATTCGTCGTCAAGGCGGAGCGCGAAGTGCCGGTGGAAGTGGATGGCGAGTGGCTGGGCCGGTTTTCCGAGATCCGGTTCGTGGAGTCGGCCAGCCGGTTGCGGGTGATCGCGCCGGAAGCGCCGCTGGCGGGCGGCTTCGCGGATTCGGTGAAATCGCTGCTGCAATGGCCGCGCAAGGCGGTGGAACTTCAAACCACGCGCAGCCGGTGAAGCCTGCGGGAAAAGGAGCTCTCCGGCGGTGGTCGCGGCGCCTGGCGCTGTTTTTGCTGGCGCTGGTGCTGTTGGTTTCCGGGGTGGTGGCTTACGCGAATTTCACGGCGGTGTGGGCGTCCCGCAGCCGGCTTTTCACCGAGGTCTCGGATCTTCCCGAGGCCAAGGTCGGCTTGGTCTTCGGCACCACCGACCGGGTGAACGGGCGGGAAAACCTGTATTTCCGCTACCGGATCGACGCGGCGGTGCGGGTTTGGAAATCCGGCAAGCTGGAGACGTTGATCGTCTCGGGCGACAACCGGTCGCGCTACTACAACGAGCCGGAAAAGATGAAGCAGGCGCTGATCGAGCGCGGAATTCCCGAGGACCGGATCGTCTGTGATTTCGCGGGCTTGCGGACCTTGGATTCGGTGGTGCGGGCGAAGGAGATTTTCGGCGCGGATTCGATGCTGTTCATCAGCCAGCGCTTTCAAAACGAGCGGGCGATCTATCTGGCAAAGGCGAATGGCATCGAGGCCTACGGCTTCAACGCCCGCGACGTCGAGACCCAGGCGGGCTGGAAAACCAAGATCCGCGAGGTCGGCGCGCGGGTGAAAATGTGGCTGGATGTGAACTTCCTCAACACCCGGCCGATCCATCTCGGGGAAAAGGTCGAGCTGCCGGAGTAGGCTGGAGTCTCGTCTCGTGCGGCCTTACTTGATGGGCAGGTCGAGCGCGCCAATCTCATCCAGCGCAGCGACGAGTTCCTCCTGGGTCATCGCCTGCAAGCGCTGTTGGAAACGCATCATCGTCCGCATGTCGCCCATGCCGCCGCTCTGCTGCATTTCCGCGAACTGGGCGGCGATTTGCTTCCAATCGAGCGGCTCCTTGTCTTTCGCCGGCTTGCCGGACGGCGCGTTCTTCGGATGCGGGGAATCTCCGCCCCCGCCGGACGAACGGGCGGCGATGACCAGCGCGACGACGGGCGGGATGAATGATGTGGGTTTCAATGTATTGCTTGCTAGAAATTCCACCTCGTGCCGTCAAGGGCCGCGACCACCTGCGAAGCGAGGCTTCACGCGGCGCTGGCGGCCAGCCGCGAGATTTCCATGCCGATGAGGCAGACGTCGTCGGAGAATTCCTGGCCTTCCGCGAAGTGCTCGACCTCGTCGAAAACATCCTGCAGCAGATCTGCCAGCGGCAGGCCCGCGCGGCTGCGGATCGACTCGCGCAGGCGGGCGATGCTGAAGGGTTCCGCGTTCGCGTTCTCGACCTCGAACAGCCCGTCGGTGAAGGCGAGAATCCGGTCGCCGGCGGCGATCGGCAGCTCGTAGGTGAGATACTCCACGTCGTCGATCAGGCCGAGCGCCGGGCCCGGCACGCGGCGGGCGGTGATGGACTCCACCCCGCGGGGAGTGCCGTGCAACAACAGCGGACTCGGGTGGCCGGCGTTGGCGAAGGTGAGCCGCCCGTTGGCGACGTCCACGATGATATAACAGGCGGTGGTGAAAAGCGTGGTTCCTAACTGCCGCAGGATGCCGCGCAGCGCCCGGTTCATTTCCGTAAGCAGCGCGCCGGGGTTGCCCGCCAGCTCGCCAAGCTGTTCCTCGAGCGCACGCATCATCGCGGTGACCAGCGCGGCGCGCACGCCGTGGCCCATCACGTCGCAGATGAAAACACCGACGGCGGTGTCCGAGACGCGGACGACGTTGAAAAAGTCCCCGCTCACCGAGCTGGTCGGGTGGAAGATGCTGCAGAATTTCACGGCGCTGGCCGCCTGCTCCGCGCCGCGCGGGAGCGTCGGGAAATGATGGGGAAGGAACGCCATCTGGAGTTCGCGCGCCATGTCGAGGTCCTCCTCCATGATGGCGTTTTTCGCCCACAGCTCGCGGGTGCGGTCGGTGACCCGTTGTTCCAGTTGTTCATTGAGCGCGCGCAGGTCGGCCTCGGCCTGGCGGCGGGCGTCGCGCTCCGCGATTTCCCGCAGCGCCCGATGCACCGCCGGCACGAGGCGCCCGTGGATCCGGTCTTTCAGCACGAAGTCCGTCGCGCCGTTCTTGAGCAGCTCCACCGCGGTTTCCTCGCCCACGGCTCCTGAAATGATGATGACCGGGACATTCGGGCAGCGCTCCCTGGCCATCGCGAGCGCCTGCGCGCCGTTGAAAGTCGGCAGCTTGTAATCCGCCAGGATCAGGCCGGGTTGGAATTCCGCGAGCGCGCGCGCGAAGTCGTCGCCGTTCTGCACGCGGGTCGAGACGAGATCGAGTCCTCCCTGCTTGAGCTCGCGCAGGATCAATTCCGCATCCAGCTCGGAGTCCTCCAGCGAAAGAATGCGGAGCACGGTTGTTTCGTTAGTTTTCATCAGGTTTGACTCGGGAGTGTGAAATAGAAAGTCGCGCCTTGACCCACTTGGCCCTCCGCCCAGACGCGGCCGCCGTGGCGCTTCACGATGCGCTGGACGAGCGCGAGGCCGACGCCGGTCCCCGGGAATTCCTCCTGGCTGTGCAGGCGCTGGAAGACTCCGAAAAGCTTGTCCGCATAACGCATGTCGAAGCCGATGCCGTTGTCTTTGATATAGTAAATCCGCCCGCTGCTGCCGCCATCCCACACGCCGATCTCGATCTCGGCGAGCTCGCGCTCCTTGGTGAACTTGATGGCATTGCCGATCAGGTTCACCCACACCTGCCGGATCATCGCCTCCGATCCGCGGGCGGGCGGCAGCGGGAGCAGATCGAGCCGCACCCGATCGCTAGGCTCCTGCGCGGCCAGTTCGTCGAACACTGATCGCGCCAGCGCCTCCATCTCGATCCCCGTCGCCTCGATCGACTGCCGGCCGAGCCGGGAAAACGCCAACAGGTCGTCGATGAGCCGCCCCATCCGCTGCGCCTCGCCACGGATCACGCCGAGCATCCGGCGGCCTTCCTCGTCGAGCTTGGGGGCATAGTCGGCGAGCACCATGCGCGAGAATCCATCCACTGCCCGCAGCGGCGCGCGCAGGTCGTGGGAGACGGAATAGCTGAACGCCTCCAGCTCTTTATTGGACTCTACCAGCTCCGCGGCGTGGCGCTGGAGGTCGGCGTTGAGCTCGTTGATTTCCTCCTCGGACCGCTTGCGCTCGGTGATGTCGAGGTTGACGCCGACGATGCGCGCCGCCTCGCCATTGACTCCGGGGATGACTCTCTCCGCGGCCTGGATGACGCGCACGGCGTGGTCGGAAGCGCGCACGATGTGGAACTCGCGCTGGTCCTGGCCGCAGGTCCCGATGGTGCGCTGCAACCGCTCTTCCTGCTCGGGAAGATCGGCCGGCAACACCCGCGCCTGCCAATCCCGGTAGGAGACCAATCCTTCCGGCGTCGCGGGTATGCCATAGATGGCGAACATCCGGGCGTCCCAGCGCAGCAGGTTGCTTTTCGGGTCCCGCTCCCACACGCCGATGCGGGCCGCGTCGGTAGCGAGCCGCACGCGCTCCTCGCTCTCCCGCAGCGCCTCCTCCGCGCGTTTGCGCTCGGTGATGTCGGAGCGGATCGTGATGAACTGGGCCGGCTTTCCGTCCGGACCGAGGAAGGGGACGATGGTGCTGTCCACCCAGTAGTCCGAGCCGTCCTTGGCGCGGTTTTTAATTTCGCCCTTCCACACCCGGCCGCTGGCGATCGTCTGCCAGAGGTCGCGCATGAAGGCTTTCGGGTGATGGCCCGAGTTCACAAGGCGGTGATCCTGACCGAGCAACTCCTCGCACGGATATTTGGAAATCGTGCTGAACTTGTCGTTGGCGTAAGTGATCACTCCGCGCGCGTCGGTGATGGCGACGATGGCGTGTCGATCAAGCGCGGCTTTGAAATCGCTGAGGGTGGCGTTGGCCGCTTGCAGTTCGGCGGTGCGCTCCGCCACCCGCTGCTCCAGTCCGGCGGTGAGCTTGCGGATTTCCTCCTCCGCCCGCTTCCGCTCGATGGCGATGCGCGTGACATCCACCGCCCGCGCGATCAGATCCAGCTCGGCGGGGGCGGGGCGGCCGGGTTGCCGATGGTAAATGCAAAAGATCCCCAGCAGCTCGCCGCCGTGATCATGAATCGGCGTGGACCAGGCGGCGCGCAAGCCGTGCTCCGCTGCCAGTTCGCGGTAGTCCGCCCACAGCGGGTCGGTGAGGATGTCCGGGACGATG
Source organism: Luteolibacter sp. (assembly GCF_058122085.1). Taxonomy (NCBI): domain Bacteria; kingdom Pseudomonadati; phylum Verrucomicrobiota; class Verrucomicrobiia; order Verrucomicrobiales; family Verrucomicrobiaceae; genus Luteolibacter; species Luteolibacter sp. The sequence goes on from NZ_JBIKBQ010000098.1 coordinate 14,077, forward strand.
ACCTGCCGGTCAAAATGAGCCGCCGGGCCGCACGAGGCGGCGGGCCCCGGAGTCAAGCCGTCGAACGCGCGGTTGAAGGACTCCGGCAAGCTCGGTGCCGCCGCGGATTTCAGCTGCCCGCCTTCGAGCAGGCGGGCGACACAGCGCGCGCCCGGCAGGTGCTTTTCAATGCCTAGCAGTAGTCCGTCCAGCACCTCGCGGAGCGTGGCGGGGCTGCCGATGAGTTCCAGCGCGCCTTTCTCCCAGGCCAACACCCGTGTCCCGCGCTGGCGGGTGGCCATCTCGCTGTTGAGCCGCAGCAGGCTGGAGCTGAGGAGCAGCACGCTCACCAGCACGCCGGCCGGCAGGATGGCGACCGCGCGGATGCCGAGCGCGTCCCGCTCCGCCTCGCCCACGGCGAGTTCTTGCTTTTCCTCCACCGCCATCGCGTCGAGGCCCTTGCGGATCTCCTCGGACTTGGCTGCGCCGTCGGCGCTCATCAGCTGCGCCGCCGCTTCAAGCCCCGCGTCCCGGCGAGTGTCCGCCATCCGCCGCATGACTCCGATCTCCGCGGCGATCCGCTCGTCGAGCTCGCTGAGTTGCGCCTGCCGCCTTGCATGGCCCGAGGTCATTTCACGCAACTCCCGGATGTTGTCCTCCCACTTTGAAAACCCCTTGTTGAAAATCATTAGAAATTCCTCCCGCCCCGTGATCACGTATCCGCGCACCGCGTCCCGCGATTCATCGATGTGGCTGCGCAGCTCGCGAATCCTGGCGATGACTTGATAGGCGCGTTTCTCCCGCGCGGCGGCATCCGCCAGATCTCTCGAACTCCGTTGCGCAAACACCGCGATGACCAGCAGCAGGGCCAGTCCGGTGGCGACGCCGACGGTGCGCCACGGGCTGATCAACCAGCGCATCTCGGCGTCCCGCCACCCGGCGCGGAGCATTGCCAAACCGATCGCGAAGAACAGCGAGGCCGTGGAAATCGACGCACCGGAAAGACCCCGGCCGCCACCCGGTCCGGCCGGATCGCCGAACATCGTGACGAACAGGATCGCGCCCAAAATCGCCGCCAGCCCGGCGACCAACGTCGGCGTGGCGCGGCCTGCCGGATGGCGGACGGGAGCAGGTGGGGCGTTCATGATTCGTTTCAACCGGTCGGCAAGTGATAGGGCGGGACTATCCCGCAAGGCGTCGGAAATTCATCCGTTTGACGGATCATCATCCATCTGCCATGAGGAGCGGATGATGGCAAGAATCTTCCGCGTCATTTTGCGCGCGGCCTGACTAATCACGGGCCGCAGTCCGGACTGCGCGAAGCTTTGCTCGCGCCCACGGCAGCTCCGGCTCTGCCGGATGCGGCGCGGAGCTCTTCATGCGCTGAGGAGAGAAAGACGCTCCGCACCGCATGGAGCAGAGCTGCCATCCCCCGAAGGCGGCAGCAGAGCGTGCTGCACTCCGGGGGGATGAGTGGACATCTTGTCCACTAGCCGATGCGC
>NZ_JBIKBQ010000099.1:0-15130 GCF_058122085.1 Luteolibacter sp.
CCCTGTCTGTTTACTCATGGTGTTGGTTGATTTGAAACGTTTGTTCAAACAGGCGATGTCGGAACATCGCCCGATCAACCAGCACCAATCGATTTTAACATTTTAACGAAAAAAAATCCTCTTCCCGCGTGAGTGGACTGGGTTTCAATCCGCGCCCCTCTTGCGAAGGGAGACCTCCCCACCGCCGTGCTCCAGGAGCCGAGCTGGCAGTTTCAACCTGCTGCCGATCCCCCGCGTTAACCGCCTCAATCTCTTTGGAATCACGGGTGCTGCGACCCTCAACTCTTCATCACTCCCAACAGCTCCTTCAAACTCAGCACACGCGGAAAGGCCGATGTTCTTCCCAATGATCCGGACTTTCGATAACTCCGCCCCGATTCAAACTCCTGCAGCACCTTTTGGAGCTCCGGCCCGTTTTATTCCTGCCCCTTATACGCCTGATCTTCTTCAACTTCAAAGACTGCATAAATCTCCCCCTTGCCTTTGGGGTAACCAAGCCGTTCAAGCTCTTCAGCGGTGAAAACCTTGTAGCCCGGGGTTTTCAGTCCAAACAGCCCCGGCTCCACAAAATTATCATCCGATCTAAATAGCACATGCCGCGTCGTCGCCAGCTCGGGCGGAACCCGGAATGATCCAATGCGCTGACCCAGCCGGACGACCGCGAGACTGCGTTTCAACGACCACATACGATGCGCCTCTGTTTTGTGCCAAGCCACCACCACATGATGCTCTGCCGGAGGCAATGCGCGATTCGTGTCGCTCATCTCATCCAGCTCTCCAAGTTTGAGCCCGCCGTAGGTCACGGGATCTTCCTTGAGCGTGTAGGACTCCGCCGCATGGAACGTCGCCCGTTCCCGTGCCGTGGTCCGGTTGGATAGATGCTCGATCACCGTATCCAGAAACGTTGCCAAGTTGTCCAGCCCCGCGGCAGTTCCATCCTTGCGGGGACGGATCGCGAATGCCCCCAAGCCCGGCAGCACCTCGTGAAAGCCGGTGAATTCCTCGTAACGCCTGACCTCTCCGGCATCACCGGGATATAACACATAAGCACCTGCCGTGCGCCGGATGGCATCGCGGTAGGCGTGCATTTTGAGGAGATCGGCATACTTCGCGGAGCTGGGCTTTCCGCCAGCCGATTCGGCACGGTCCTGAATCACCTCGTCGTCCGTGTCGCAGCCGAGCATCTCCGTCAGATTCTCCACCCGACATCTCGCATCGAAGTGGACGTGAACCATCGTGTCGCACGCTTCGGCAGAGTCTCTGTCGAACTCCGCAGGCCAAATGCTGATCGTATAATCCGGTTGCACGCCACGCGTCCAGCTTCCGCCGTTCTTATGGTTCTGGTCCCGGTTGAACTTCTTGTTGAAATGAAACTCCGCGTTCAACGGGCGTCGGGCCTTCTCGGACCACACTCCGCCGATCGGCGTATGAAGCTCGATGCCGCGCTCCAACTTCAATCGGGGCAATCCGGCATCCTGCTCCACCAGGATCGAGTGCAACGCTTTCTTGCAGTCGAACTTCGAGCGGAACAGCGCCTCAAGTTGGAAAAACAGCCAATACTCATACAGCGTCGCCACATTCCTCGCGCCGCCCTGCCAGACTTCATGGCCCCCAGCCCAGGCGAGCTGAGCTCCCACATGAAACTGCAACCACACATGGAGCAATTCCCGGTAACCCGCCTCCCGTTGCAACACCGGGCTGCCTAGCGGCAAAAGCTCGGTTCGTGAAACATCGGGTAGAAAGCCGCGTCCCAGCAAGGCATCCAGTCTCCCGCGCAAGCGGGCGACATCGCGCAACAACCTCACAGTGTTCGGTTTTGCCGCGTCCACCGGGTTCCGTCCCAGCATTCCCGCCACCTCCGCCAGAAAGTCGCGGAAATCCACCAGCACCATCTTGACGAACCAATTCTCCGCCGTGTCGAGGAAGTCCGTGCGCTTGGAGACCTGGATGCGGGCCGGCAAGGACGACAGCTTCGGATGGATTCCCCGCAAGGGATGAGCTGCATGCAAGGCGACCCGATCACCCACCTTGGAGATTTGTCGGGCGAAGTCCTTGCCTGCTTTAAATGGATGGGAAATGGGTTGTTCCCTCCGCTCGTCTTCCAGCAGGCGATGGGGGTTACGCAGCACCTCATCCACCGCTCCATGAAAATTCGAGGACTCCAGCGTGTGGCGGAGGAACTCCAACTGCTGCCCCGGCACCTCAGGATTTTTCTGCCGGGCGGCGGAAAGCCGCAGGCGGGTGGGCGCCCGGCTGTCCAGCAGCAGGCCCGCGCACTTTCCAGCGATGTGCTCCAGCATTCCCTGATAGTGCTCCCGATAATTCAGCTTCACCGACCGCACCTCCACCGCGCCTCTGGCCACCGGAGTGGAATCGTCTTCACGCACCACCTCAGTGCCCAACATTGGGGTCATGAGCGGGCGTGGATTTCAGCAAGACGCGCCAAGGCGTGCACCCGGGTGAGCGTGGAGTCCTGGTGCCTTTTCAACCAGCGCCCGCCTCACGCGCTCACAACCCGCTCAGGACGAGTATTTTCCAATCTGGTATTGGACCCCGTTGCGCCCCTGTTCGCAGCTGAACAATAATTGGCAATGCGCGGCGGACGGGTGTATGTTCAAAAGCTCGTAATCCGTCCCGCGGAGCTCCCTGTGGTTGAAAATACTGATCCGCTTCCGGGCGTTTTACGGGCACTGCCCTGTGAAATTTAACCTTGTAAACGGTCATGAAACGCAAGCCATCCCCCTCAACTCCCCGTGGTCACGCCATGGTCTCCCTGCTCGCCCTCGTGGGTGCCGGCGCGATCGCGCTCGGATTCTCCAGCTGGCTTTGGAGCTGGCCGCTGGCGCTCTCCACCACCAATCACGAGGTCGTCTCCCTCAACCTCAACGACGCCGCGCTCGTCCGCGAGCCGAAGCTCTCCGCGAGCTTCGCGCCGGTCGTCGAGCGGGTCGCCCCGAGCGTGGTCAACGTGTTCTCCACCAAGATGGTGCGCAATCCCTTCGGCCGCGACTTGCGACCGCTGTTTGACGACCCGCTTTTCCGCCGCTTCTTCGGTGACCAGTTCGATGAAGAATCTCCGCGCCAAATGCCGCGCATGCAAAAACAGCAAAGCCTCGGCTCCGGCGTGATCGTCAGCAAGGACGGCCACATCCTCACCAACAACCACGTCGTGGATGGCGCGGACGAGGTCAAGGTGGCGCTGCTAGGCGACAAGCGCGAGTTCACCGCCAAGGTCGTCGGCCGCGACCCGAAGACCGACATCGCCGTGCTCAAGATCGACGCCGGAGACCTGCCGCCGCTCACCCTCGCCGCCAGCGACAAGGTGGCCGTGGGCGACGTCGTGCTCGCCGTCGGCAATCCCTTCGGCATCGGCCAGACGGTGACCATGGGCATCGTCAGTGCGACCCGGCGCGGCGGCATGGGCATCGAGGAATACGAGGATTTCATCCAGACCGACGCCTCGATCAATCCCGGCAACTCCGGCGGCGCGCTGGTCGATACCGACGGGCGGTTAGTCGGCATCTGCACCGCGATCCTGAGCCGCAGCGGCGGCAACCAAGGCGTGGGCTTCGCCGTGCCGATGGATCTCGCCCGCAACGTGATGGAGCAGATTTTGAAAAAAGGCCGTGTCGTCCGCGGCTACCTCGGCGTGAGCATCCAGGACGTGACGCCGGAGCTGCGGAAGGAATTCTCCGTGCCCGAGGGCCGCGGCGCGCTCGTCGGCGGCGTCAACCAGGACGGCTCGGCGGCAGAGGCGGGATTGAAGAGCGGCGACGTGATCGTCGACTTCGACGGCAAGCCCGTCGCCGACAGCCGCGCGCTCAAGCTGATGGTCGGCGCGACCGCCCCGGGCGCGAAGGCGGACGTCAAAGTGCTGCGCGATGGCAAGGAGAAATCCTTCACCGTCACGCTCAAGGAAATGCCTGACAAGGTCGCCGGGTCGGAGTCCGCAGGCGAGGAAACGATTGCCGGCGAGGTGCTGCGCGGCGTCACCCTCACCGCCATCGACGAAGACGCGCGGCGACTGCTGGATCTCCCCTCCACGCTCAAAGGCGCGCTCGTCTCGGAGATCGACGCCGACTCTGTCGCCTTCGACGCCGGGCTGCGCGAGGGCAACGTGATCCAGGAAATCAACCGCGAGCCCGTCGCGAGCGTGCAAGAAGCCGCCGCCGCGATCCGCAAGGCAAGCGGCAAACGCCTGGTCCTTCTCGTCTGGAGCCAGGGCGGCAGCCGCTTCGTCGTGGTTGACGAGAGAAAGCAGAAGTGAATCGACCGGAACCGGCTTTGAGGCGGCGGGCGGCGGATAGAAAACGGCCCGCCGTCCGATGACACGGGCGGCGGGCGGGTCGCATGAATGCGGATAGAGAGCCGGTCTATGCGGCCTTCTTGGTTGCCTTTTCAGCGGGTTTCCCGATCATCTCGATCTCGGAGACGTCCAAGGTTTTCTTGCCGTCTTTTTCACTCACGCGGTGAGGAAGACGGTTGGAATTGACGGGATTCGGGGGCAGCATCCCGCCGATGAACGACGCCGCATTCCTCCGCGAGACTGAAAACTTCCTCCACGCGCAAATCCCCATCACGCGGGCCATGGGCGTGGGCGTGGAATCGCATGACGAAACCCGGCTCGTCCTAACCGCCCCGCTGGAGTTGAACCACAACCACCTCGGCACCGCCTTCGGCGGCAGTCTCAGCGCCATTGCCACGCTCGCCGGTTATGGGTTGTTATGGCTCAAGCTCGGCGACCGGAGCGCCCACATTGTCATCCGGGACAGCTCGATCCACTACCGCCATCCGGTCCGCGGGACGATCCGCGCGGTCTGCCAGAGTCCGGACGAAGCCGCGCTCGCCGCGTTCAAGTCCCGCTTCCGCGAAAAGGGCCGGGCGCGCATCGGCTTGAAAGTCGTCATCGTGGAAGATGACAAGGTCTGTGTGGAGTTCGAGGGCGTCTATGTGGCGCTCACATGATCCGGTCGAGCAGCGGGGTGCCTGCCAGGTAGTGTTGTAAATTTGATAGAAAATGCCGCGCCAGCGTGCCGGACTCGTCCGCGTGGCCGCCGGCGATGTGCGGGGTGATGAAGCATGCCGGCTCGCTCCGCAACGGGTGGTCGGGCGGCAGCGGCTCGGGCTCGGTGACGTCCAGCCACGCGGCGGCGATCCGGCCGGAACGCAGCGCGGCTAACAAGGCGTCCTGATCCACCGTGGTGCCGCGGCCGATGTTATAAAACACCGCGCCGCGCTTCATCTGCGCGAGGTGCGCCGCGTCGATGAAACTCAGCGAAGCCGGGTTGTCCGGCAGGATGTTGATGACGTGGTCCGCGGTGGCGAGCGCGGCGGGCAGACCTTCGGCGGTGACGGTGGGAAACCCCTCGTCGCCGCGCGGCTGGCGGCGCATCGCGGTGATCTTCATTTCAAACGGCGCCAACAACCTCACCAGCGCCGTGGCGATCCCGCCGAAGCCGAGGATCACCACGCTCTGCGCGCGCAGCGAGACCGAGTCGCCGCGCAGCTGGAACCATTCCGGCGAGCCGTTGGCCGCCTGGCTCCGCAGCGCCTGCGGCAGCCGCCGCGACCAGGCCAGCATGAAGGCGAACACATGCTCGGCGCAGGCCGCGGCATAGACGCTGGAGCTGTTCGTCACCACCAGCCCGCGCTCCGCCACCAGCGCGCGGAACTCCGGCGTGTCATAGCGCGTGAAGCCGGCGGTGCTCACGTGAATCCATCTCAACCGCTCCGAGCGCCGGATGCTCTCCAGATCCGGTTGGCCGAAGGCGATGTCCGCCAGCGGAAACGCCGGGTCCGGCTCCGCCTGCGCCAGCACCGAGGCCACCCCGGTGCGGGGAAACAGGACCTCATGCGGCGCGGTGCCGTCCAGCAGCAGTCGCGCGGTGGCGGCGTCGAGCGGCGAGTCGGCGAAGATTTTCAAGGGAGTCATGGCGTTCGGGAATGCGGGTGGTGGCGGCGGCGCGCGGGGGATCCTCGCATCCCGGCCCGGGCATGCAAGCCGATCCACCGGCGAGCAGGACCGGCAGGCGGCGTTCCAATTGGAAGGGGCTGGCGCGTCTCGCCAGTGGGTCCGGCCCATGCGTGGAAGCACCTCCCAAACTGACGAGGTCGCCCGGTCCGGAGTTGGTATTGTTCGAGTTTTGAGGCTTCGCAAAGTCCGCGCGTCATATCGACGATTGGGCTGAACAGAGTGAAGAGGATCATCGGAAAATACTCCCCGGCGTCGAACTTGCGTCGGGAATCGAGTTCGCGCGAGGACTTGGTGCGGCGCGAGTCGAGTCCGGCGAGAGCCTCCCGAAATCGCTCCAGCAACGGTCTGCGGCGCCACCGCCACGCTTTGCAGGCCCGCGCAACGATCGGGCGAGTCAGATTCCCTGCAAGACTTCGACTCCTCGGCCCTGCAATTGCTCGACGAAGGCCGGATCGGCCGCCTTGTCGGTGACCAGGCAACTGAGGTCCTCGATTAGCGCGAAGAAGAACGCTGCCCTTTGTCCGAGCTTTGAATGGTCCGCCAGAAAGACCACGTCTTCGGCGTTTGCGATGACCCGCTCCTTGAAAGCCGCCTGGCGGGCGTTGCTCTCGCTGACGCCGCGCTCGAGGTGGATCCCGTTTCCCGAGAAGAACATGCGGTGGATGTTATAGCGTTGCAGGGACTTTTCCGCCGTCAGGCCGATGAATGAACGGGACTTGGGGTCGAACAAGCCACCGGTGCAGATGAGGTCGAGGTTGGGGCGGTCGGAGAGGGCGGTGAAGACGTTGAGCGCGTTGGTCAGGATGGTCAGCGGCAGGTCGGGGAGAAACTCGGTGAGGGTCAGCACGGTGGAACTCGCATCGAGGAAAATCGTCTCGTTCGCTTGGATCCGGCTGGCCGCGAGGCGGGCGATCGCTTGCTTTTCCCCCCGTCGGATCGCCTGGCGCTCGGTGAACGGGAGCTCTCCCCGGATTCGTTCCGGGCGGCTCGCCCCGCCGTGGGTGCGGATCAGCTCGCCGCGTTTCTCGAGGATCTCGAAATCCTTGCGGACGGTTTCATCCGTGACGCCGAGATCCGCGGCGGTCTCGATGGTGCGCAAAGAACCCGTTCCGTGGAGGAGTTCTAAAATCCGGCGTTGGCGGTCGATGGCGAGCATGATTCGGGAAAATCTTTGTTTCGTTGGGAATTTTTGGGTTTTTGGTTGACTTGTCAATCCAATCCGCCGATCGAAGGCGCACAGATGGCCGCACCGATCTCCCAATCCACGCCCCGAGCCGTTGTCGAACACCTCGTTCGGGAGCAAGTTTACGCCAGCATGGGGCTTTCCTTGCCAGCGGCCTCCAAGGCACCTAACGCGTTGCTCGTCAACATCTCCGCTCGTCACTGCCACCTTACGCAGGCTGCCGTTGAAGCGCTGTTCGGCCCCGGGCATCAGCTCACGCCGATGAAGGGGCTTTATCAAAACGGGCAATACGCCGCGAAGGAGTCCATCACCTTGATCGGGCCACGCAGCCGGATCATTTCCAATCTGCGCATTCTTGGTCCCTGCCGTGATTTGAACCAAGTCGAACTCGCTTACACCGACGCGATTTCGCTCGGATTCGACATTCCGGTCGCCATGTCCGGCGCGATCAAGGGCACGCCCGGCTGCATGCTGATGGGCCCGCACGGTTATTTCCAAATGGACGAGGGCGTCATCCGCGCCCAACCGCATGTCCACATGCATCCCGACGATGCCGCTTATTACGGCGTCAAGCACCTCGACACGATGAAGCTGAAAGTCCACGGCCCGCTCGCCATGACTTTCGACAAGCTCGTCGTCCGCGTGGATCCCTCCTTCAAGCTCGAAGTCCACATCGACACCGACGAGGGCAACGCCTGCGGCCTCAAGCCCGACACTTTCTGCGAACTCACCAAGTAATCTCAATCCAATCCCACATCACCAACTAACACTATGAGCACTGCACTCGGCATGATCGAAACCAAAGGCTACGTCGGCAGCGTCGAAGCCACCGACGCGATGGCCAAAGCCGCCAACGTCCAAATCATCAATCAAATCCAAATCGGCGGTGCGTTCCTCACCGTTCTCGTCAAGGGCGACGTCGGCAGCGTGAAAGCCGCCGTCGATGCCGGAGCCGAAGCCGCCGGCCGTGTCGGCGAACTCGTCGCCGCCCACGTCATCGCCCGTCCGCATCCCGAGCTGCTCAGTCAGTTCGGCATCGCCTGATTTTTCAATCCAACCCTCTAACCTACTACTACCATGGCCAAACAAGCAATCGGCATCATCGAAACCAAGGGATTCATCTCCCTGGTGGAAGCCTCCGACGCGGCTCTCAAGTCCGCTGACATCAGAATGACCGGCTGGGAAAAGATCGGTTCCGGTCTCGTCACCGGTTTCTTCACCGGCGACGTCGCCGCGGTGAAAGCCGGCCTCGACGCCGCCGCAGCAGCAGCATCCAAGCTCGGCACCGTCACCTCGGTGCAAGTCATCCCACGCCCGCACGACGATCTGTCGAAGCTCGGCGGATGGATTGGCTGATTTTTCAGCGTTTCAGATTCTAAGTATTTCAGCTTCTATCAAGATGCTCGTCCTCGTCGCCAACCTCGGTTCCACCTCCTTCAAATACCGCCTCTTCCGCATGGATGAGAGCGGCGGCGAGGTGATTGCCAAGGGCGGCTACGAGCGGGTGACGGATCACGCTGTCGTGATTGAAGACGCCTTGGCGACCCTTCAGCGCGACGGAATCATCGCCAGCCCGGATGAGATCGACGCCGTCGGTTTCAAGACGGTCCTGGGCAAGGATCTCAGCGGTTGCGTGATCGCCGACCAAAAGACGATCGACGCGCTCGACGGCTTCACCGCCGTCGCACCCGCGCACAATCCGCCCTACGCTGCAGGCATCCGGCAGTTTGAACAAGCGCTGCCGAAGGCCCGCCTCGTGGCGCTGTTCGAAACCGCCTTCTATCAGTGGACCCCGCCGGCGTATTACAACTACGCCATCCCGCAATCCTGGCGGGACATCGGGATCCGCCGCTATGGATTCCACGGCGCCAGCCACAAGTTCATCGCCGAGCGTTCCGCCGAGCTTTGCGGCCGCGACGACGTCGCGGAAATCGCCCGCCGGCTCTATCTGGACGGGCCGCGGCCGGTTGAAGGGAAACCGCTCCGCGTCGTTTCCTGCCACCTCGGCGGTTCCAGCTCCGTTACCGGAATCCGCAACGGCGTGGCGATCGGTTCCAGCATGGGATTCTCCCCGCAAAGCGGGCTGCCGCAAAACAACCGTGTCGGGGATCTCGACTCCGGCGCGATTCCCTACGCCATGCGGACACTAGGCATCTCGCTTGACGAGGCCGAGCGCCAGCTAACCAAGGAGTCCGGACTTCTCGGATTGTCAGGCGTCTCTAACGATGCTCGCGACATCAGGGCCGCTGCCGCCGAGGGAAATGCTTCTGCCCAACTCGCGATCGACGCCAACGTGCATTCGATCCGCCACTGGATCGGGGCCTTCCTCGTCGATCTCGGCGGAATCGACGCACTCGTTTTCACCGCAGGAATCGGCGAAAACGGAGCGGAGACCCGTGATGCGGTTTGCAAGGGTCTTGAAGTGTTCGGCATCCGCCTCGATCCCGCGAAGAACGCCGACTGCCGCGCCACCGAGGCCGTCATCAGCGCCGATGACTCACCCGTGAAGATCATCGTCATCCCCGCGAACGAGGAGCTCGTCCTCGCCCGCGAAGTCTATCGAAAGCTTTCCTGATTCTCATCACCACCTCTCACAACTCACACCAAACTAATACTACCATGGCCAAACAAGCACTTGGACTCCTCGAAACCCGTGGCCTCGCCTGTCTCGTCGTCGGCGTTGACGCGATGCTCAAATCCGCAAACGTCGAACTCGTCGGTCCGATGAAGCAAATCGGAAACGCAATGTGCAACGCGGTCGTCACCGGCGACGTCGCCGCGGTGAAAGCCGCGCTCGACGCCGGTGCCGCCGCTGCTTCCGAATCCGGCGAAGTCATCAGCGCCCACGTCATCGCCCGTCCGGACGATGCCATCGACAGCGTTCTTCCCAAGGATGCCGCTGCCCGCGCTCCACGCAAGTAATTCCCCAATGCCCCGCCCGCGGTCCTAACCGGTCGCGGGCGGGGCCTTCCCTCAATCCCAGATGTTTCTCGCAGAAGTCATCGGACAAGTCGTATCGACGAAAAAAGACGAGCTCATGGTCGGAAGGAAACTTCTCCTGCTCCGTCCCAAGCTCGTTGACGACAAGGACCCGTCCAAGTTCAAGGACGGCCAGAACACCATTGTCGCGATCGACACGGTGGGTGCCGGTGAGGGCGAGCTCGTGCTCTTCTGCCAGGGCAGCTCTGCCCGCGCCGCGCAGGGCCTGAAACTCATCCCGGTGGATGCGGCCATCGTCGCGATCATCGACCGCGTCGAAGTCCTCGGTAAAACCGTTTACAAGGGTGGTTAGCCTCATCCGTTTGGCTAATCGACCAGGCCTCGCGCCGTTTTAACAATTTCAATTTCCCGCATGAAAACTCTCGATCCAGAAACACTTCGCTCCGTCGTAGAATCGGTTATTTCCCGCCTCGCGACCACCGGTGTCCAAGTGGCACCCGCGGCAAAACCCGCCGCCAAGTCATCCTCATGCGGCTGCGGTTGCAGTGGTGAGTCCGGCCAGCGCGGGGTTTTCACCTGCGTTGACAAGGCCGCCCACGCCGCCACCGATGCCCACCTCCAGCTGAAAAAGCTAGGAGTCGCCGGGCGCGCGAAGGTGATCGAAATCGTCAAGGGCATGGCCGTTGCTAACGCCGAGCCATGGGGCAGGTTCGAGATGGAGGAGACCAAGATCGGCCGCCTCGATCACAAGATCGGCAAGCTCCTCATCACCAAGAACGTCCCCGGCACCGAGTGGCTCCAGCCCTACGCGATGAGCGGCGACGGCGGTATCACCCTCGAGGAATACGCTCCCTTTGGCGTGATCGGCGCGATTCTGCCAGTCACTCATTCGGTCCCCACTCTTACCGGCAACGTCATCAACATGGTGGCCGCCGGAAATTCCATCGTTTTCAATCCGCATCCCGGTGGCGCCCGTAGTGCCGCGATGGCCGTGCGCGCTTACAACGAAGCGATCTTCCGCGAGATCGGCATCGACAACATCATCACCACGATCGAGTCGCCAAGCATCGAGTCCTTCGACCTGCTGTGCAAGAACCCGCTCGTCAACCTGCTCGCCATCACCGGCGGTCCGGCAGTTGTCAACGCGGCCATGAAATCCGGCAAGCGCGCGATCTGCGCCGGCCCGGGAAATCCGGTCGTCGTCGTCGATGCCACCGCCGACCTCGCCCGCGCGGCCCGCAACATCATCGAAGGCGGCGCGTTCGATAACAACCTGCTCTGCATCGGGGAAAAAGTCGTCTTCGTCGTCAGCTCCGTCTTCAACAAATTCTGTGAGGAACTCACCAAGGCCGGTGCCGCCCGCCTCAACTCACAAGAGCTTGAGCGCCTCACCGCCGCCGCATTCACCTTCAAGCCCGGCGAAGGCGGTGGTTGCTCGCACGCCTCCGTCAACCGCGCTCTTGTCGGTGCCGATCCAAGCGTGCTCGCCCAGCACGCCGGAGCTAACATTCCCGCAGGCACCCAGCTTCTCTTCGCCGAGACCGATGCCGACCATCCGTTCGTGCAGGAAGAGCAAATGATGCCGATGATGCCGATCGTTTCGGTGCCCGACTTCGAAACCGGCGTCCGCGAGGCCAAACGCGCCGAGCACAACTACCGCCACTCCGCCATCATCCACACCAAGGACGTCGACCACATGACCTACATGGCCAAGGAAATGGACACCACCATCTTCGTCAAGAACGGCGCGTCCGTCGCCGGCCTCGGCCTCGGCGGTGAAGGCTATCTTTCCTACTCCATCGCCACCACGACGGGCGAGGGAATCACCACTCCCAAGACCTTCACCCGCGTCCGCCGCTGCGTGCTCGTCGAAAACCTCCGCATCATCTAACCAGATGTTCCTCGCTCAAGTCGTCGGCCACGCGGTCAGCAGTCATTCCCACCCCTCTCTCAAGGGGCAGAAGATGATGCTGTGCCAGGCTCTCGACCCCGACCTCGGACTGACCGGCGCGCCGATGGTCGCCATCGACCTCTTCGGTGCCGGCCTTCATTCCAAGGTGATGGTTTCCACCGACGGCCTCGGCGCCCGTCACATCGTGCACGACGACAAATCTCCCATCCGCAACTTCATCCAAGGCGTCGTTGACTGAACTTCCACCATGCGCGTAGCCCAAGTCATCGGTCGAGTGACCCTGAGTGTCCAAGATCCCTCCTTCAAAGGTGGTCGGTGGCTCATGGTCAATCCACTGGATGCCGGGCAATTCAATGACGCGTGCAAAAAAGCACCGGCCCTAACCGGCCAATCCACGCTCGTCGCCTATGACAACATGGGTGCCGGAGATGGCGACATCGTCGGCATCGTCGAAGGAGCCGAAGCCACCGCTCCCTTTGATTTTCCGATTCCTATCGATGCCATCACCGTCGCCATTTTCGACTCACTTTCGTACGAACCACCCCTTTCCGATTCCTAACCTCTGAACCCCATGAGCAACAAAGTCTTCACCGCCGCTGATATCGAAGCCCACTTGAAATCCGGGAAAACCGCCGCCGATCTTCCGAAAGGCTCGGTTCTCACGCCATCCGCCAAGGACGTTCTCCGCGACGGCATCGGCCCGGTCCGCGCCGGTGGCTCATCTGCTAGTTCGTCCGCGCCAGCCGCCTACGTCGAGCCGATCCTTCCCGACTACGAATTTCATTGGACTCCCGGCAAGGACCCGAAGACCCCGGCGGAGATCCAGGCGTTCTTCCACTCGCCTGCCATCGTCGAGCTCAAGCAGCGGATGGTCGACATCGGCAAGCGCATGTGGGCCCGCGAATACACCGACGGCAATGGTGGCAATCTAACCATCCGTGTCGGCGACAACCTCGTGCTCTGCACTCCGACCCTGGTTTCCAAGGGCTTCATGACACTTGAGCAGATGTGCCTTGTCGACATGGAAGGCGTGCAGCTCGCCGGCAAATACAAGCGCACCTCCGAGTGCATGACCCACCTTGCGATCATGAAGCGCCAGCCCAAGGCCAAAGCCTGCTGCCACGCTCACCCGCCGCACGGCACCGCCTTCGCGGTCGCGGGTGTCCAGCCACCGACCTGCATGATTCCCGAGGCCGAGGTCTTCCTCGGTCAGATCGGCCTGTCCAAATATGAAACCCCCGGCACCCCTGCGAACGCGGTGGCCGTCGGCGATGCCGCGGTCGATCACATGGCGGTTCTGATGGTGAACCACGGTGTCATCACCTGGGGCAAGGACATCGAGGATTCCTATTGGAAAATGGAAAACGTCGAGTCCTATTGCAAAACCATCTGGGTCGCCTCGCAGCTCAACGGCGGCAAGCTGCTCACCATCACCGGTGGCCAGGCCAAGGAACTCATCGCGCTCCGCAAGGTGCTCGGCATGGAGGACAAGCGCGCCAACTGGCAGGAATGCCAGCTCTGCGACAACGCCGAGTTCAGCCCCGGCACCGTCTGCCAGATTCCCGACAAGTCCGCTCCTTCCGGCGGCGGCAAGCTCGATCCGGAAGCCGAGAAGCTCGTGCAAATGCTCACCGAGCAGATCCTCGCCGCGGTCAAATAACAATTAGCTCCCCCGCATTTCATCCATGAAAACTCCCATCACCGTCTCCATCACCGGCGCGGCTGGCCAGATCGGCTACGCGCTTCTTTTCCGCATCGCTTCCGGCTTCGTTTTCGGCCCGGACCAACCGGTCAACCTCCGCCTGATCGAAATCGAGCCCGGCATGGCCGCGCTTCAAGGCGTCATCATGGAACTCGATGACTGCGCCTTCCCGCTGCTCAACGAAGTCGTCGGCACCTCGGATCTCAACGAAGGATTCAAGGGAACCAACTGGGCGCTTCTCGTCGGCTCCGTGCCGCGCAAGGCCGGAATGGAACGCGCCGATCTGCTCGGCATCAACGGCAAGATTTTCACCGGCCAAGGCAAGGCCATCGCCCGCAATGCCGCCAAGGACGTCCGCGTGCTGGTGGTTGGAAATCCCTGCAACACCAACGCCCTCATCGCCATGAACAACGCCGAGGGCGTGCCGAAGGACCGCTTCTTCGCGATGACCCGGCTCGATGAAAACCGTGCCAAGAGCCAGCTCGCCAAGAAGGCCAGCGTCCATCAGTCCAAGGTCACCAACCTCTGCATCTGGGGCAACCACTCGGTCACCCAGTATCCGGATTTCACTAATGCCAAGATCAACGGCCGTCCCGTCACCGACGTGATTTCCCACGTCGCATGGCTCAAGGGCGACTTCATCAGCACCGTCCAACAGCGCGGTGCGGCCATCATCAAGGCCCGCGGCGCATCCTCCGCCGCATCCGCCGCGAACGCCGCGCTCGACACGGTGAAAAGCCTCATCACTCCGACTCCGGCCGGGGACTGGCATTCCGTCGCGGTCTGCTCGGACGGTTCGTATGGCATTGAAAAGGGCCTCATCGCCTCAATGCCGATCCGCACCCTCGCGAACGGCAAATGGGAAGTCGTCCAAGGCCTGCCGATCGACGCCTTCAGCCAGGAGAAAATTGATCTCACCATCAGCGAGCTCAAGGAAGAGCGCGACGCGGTGAAGCATCTGATTCCCGGCTAAATCGCCGCGTTTCTTTGTGGCAATTTCACTGCGAGAACCGACCGCTGAGACGATTTGATTTTCCAACGGTGGTCTTACTGTTTGGGATCGGGTGGAGTGTTAGGCGCGTAAATAAATAGAATGCGGACATTGTTGTTTCACCTTATCCATCTGACCACCGTGCAGTGGTTGCGACATTCATGCTTCCCAGCCAGTTGGAATCGAAGAAGGCGAACACGGACCATCCGAATGAGTGGTAAAACTGAGGGCAGGATTCGTATCGAAAACCCCCATTTCCCCGCCCTCCAGTCTACGCCGCCTACTTCGCTGAAGCTACGAAGGCCAAGAAGGCTACGACAGGCAGGCAGGTCCGACCCAATGGCTCTTTCAGGGGCCTCCCGCAGAAAGCAAATTCCTAGCAGCTGAAAACCCGGTGCGGCACTATGGCACGCTCACCGAAGATCTCA